>JACPQX010000025.1 GCA_016190255.1 Candidatus Methylomirabilis oxygeniifera
ATATCTTTTGCGAACGTCGCATTGAGCTTCGAGTCGGTGACGATCAGGCCGAGACAGTACGGGCCAAGGACCCTGATCCCGAGCTCCCGAACCCTTTTTGTCAGAGCGGATTCGAGATCAGCGCCCTCTCCGCCGACCTCCTTGAAGCCGGCGGAGATGACGATAGCCGCACCGATCCCTTGCGCCGCGCAGGCCTCCAGCGCAGGACGCACCCGAGGCGCCGGGAGCACGATCACCGCGAGATCGACCGGAGCGCCGATGTCGGAAAGCGACGGGTAGACCCGACGTCCCAGGATCTCCGTCGCAGTCGGGTTGATGGGGTAGATCGCCCCCTCGAATCCCCCTTTGAGGAGGTTCTCCACGACTCGGTAACCGACCTTGTCAGGATCGCGAGAGGCACCGACGACGGCGACCGCACGGGGGGCAAACAGTCGCGTCAACGGGGCGCCGGGCTTCATGGTACAAACCCCGGTTCGCCCCATTCGCTAAGACCGAAGGGAGTGGCAAGGGGGTTGACGACCTTCTCATGCATTTCAGCAGGCGTCGCTGTTGCACCCACCCATGCCCTCAATCGCCGAGCCATCGATCATGGCAAGTCAACAGCTCAACGCGGATCGTTGCAAATAGGTCAGACTGCTTTTCAGACTGCGATGCTCCCCCGGCCACATGAGCAACAGAGGTGCCAAAGGGACCTTCCAAGAAAAAAATGGGCGGCACTGTATCTTGTTGTTTCTAAAGTCTCTTACAAGGAGCACTCTGGGTTGCTCAGAAAAGGGAACCGGCAAGCGCAGGAGGCATGGGGCAGTCCCGCCTCAGCGAAGGTTGTGCAGCGAATTTAACTCATTGTTATCACTGGAATAGATAGATGGGGCATTGTGGTCCCATCGTGAGGGGCGGTGTCTCAGCCTTTTTGTTCACTGTCGACGGTTCACGGTTCACAGAATGCGTCGTTTTCGTCCGTTAACTGTCAACCGTCAACCGTCAATTTTCTTCGCGCTCGAGGGCGGCCACATAGGGCAGCGCCCGCCCCTCGCCGCCGGCGTCAAGGCCGTAGCCGATCACCCAGACATCGGGGACCTCAAAGCCGACATAGTCGGCGCTGATCGGGACGATGCGCCGACTCGGCTTGTCGAGAAGGACACATGTCCGCAGCCAGCTCGGGGCCCGTTGCACAAGGCGGTCTCGTACGACACTGAGCGTCCGACCGGAATCAAGGATGTCATCGACGATGAGGAGTGGCCTCCCGGTCAGATCCAGCGCGGTGTCCTTCTTAACCTGCACCTGCCCACTCGATTCCATCGAAGGCCCGTAGTGGGAAACGGCCATGAAGTCCACCTGGGGCTCCACCCCCAGCCGCGCGAGAGCCCGAACCAGGTCTCCGAGGAAGATGAAACTCCCCGTCAGTAGTCCGATCGTGACCGGGGCGAGGTCAGGGAGGTTCTTCCTGATCGCCCGCGCAAGCTGATCAACCCGTGCTGCAATGACCGTCTCATCAAACAGAACATGATGTTTCAGCATCGTCGTCCCCGCGATGACGCCCCTTTCAGGATGCCGCTGACCTCGACTGCATCTCTCGATGCCCTTCACTCGGCTCGCCGGCCATTGAGGACCCGCCTACAGCGAACGAAGGAGCCGTTCGGGTGTATCAGCAGGGCATTGCGAGCGTTTCGGTGGCGAGGCCGACGCCCGCGATTCTCACCCAACACTCTTGAACCGGTCCCGCAGCTTACTCATGATCATCGGCATGGTGGTGTACTCCATCTCGTCCAGCGGCAGGCGATGCGGCTCGAACGGACCGTGGCGCCTCAGGTAATCGGCGGCTGTGTTGGCCTGCCGGCGCGCCTCGTCGTAAGCGGGGTCGTCGAAGAGGTCGATCGGGCCGATGAGGGTTCCCTGATTGAGCTGGAAGCCCGCCGCGATCACTCGGGGTGGTCCATCAAACCGGGTCGGGTTGGCCTGGTGGAAGGCAACAGGCATCAGGGGGCCCTGGTGGGAGCCACGCATCCACCCCTCGACGAGGTGCGGAAAGGCGAACGGCTCCAGGATTTCCCCGACCGCCGGCATGCCTGCCTGCGCCCGGATGATACACACCGGGTCGTCTTTGCCGACATACTTGCCGGCGATCTCGGAGAGGACGTCGGTTGAGGCGACCGCCGCGATCTCATTGTCTTCCTTCCGCCGGATCTCCCTTACCATGTACCGACCGTGCGCCCCCAGAAACATCAGGAGGTCATACTGCTCCTCGGGGCAGGCAAGGGTGATGACGGCTTTCTTCTTCACGTCGAGCACGCTGAAGATGAACCCCTCATGCATCTTCGGATCGATGACGAGCCCGGGCGTGTTGAAGGCGTCGGCGAAGATCTTGTAGAGCGGCAGGTTCCAGGCGCCAGGGGAGGTCTTGTCGGCCATCAGGATGACGACCGGCTCGCTCGGCCGCTCGATGAGCTCCATCTCGGCGACGCCGGGGCCCATCCCCTTCACGTTTCCGCTGAAGGCATCCACCAACAGATCCTGGCCCGCGCCGTAGAGCTTGAGGCTCTTCGCGACCCTGGTGCACTCCATAAAGGTATCCCAGGCCAGCCGATGGATCGGCTCGTGCGAGACCCCGTGTGAATGCGTCATGATGAGATTGATGTCGTCGCCGCAGCGGCTCACGCAGAAGTCTAGGAGAAGCCGCTTGGCCTTGGCGGCGGCGAGGCACTCCTCTGCCCGCTTCAAGAGGTCCGGGTGCGGGCGGTTGTGGCCGGCCACGCTGCCGACGTCGGCCTTGATCACGCTGAGTGTGAGCTTCATCTGCTGCGCCATGGTCTCTCCCTCCCGAGAAACGTGTCTGCTGAATGATCATTCATCGCTCTGAGTGGTGTGCTGCCCACTGCCGAAGGAGCGCACGGTCAGGTGTCGTTCAGAATAGATGCCTGATCCGCTGCCGACAACGATTGCAATGACGGTGGTCACCAGATCACCTGGAATCGCTCGATACAGACACCAAAGCGCGGGCCCCTTTCACGGTCTCGACGGGCCACCGGGAAGCACGCGGAGTGGGTGGCTCGCAGCCCGCGGGACCGATGGACGATAGGCATAGCTCAGGGTTCGTGCCGTGACCGTCACGTACACCAGACCCCCAATCGCGACGCTGACGGCGCCCAGGCGAGCCAGCATCACCTGTGCCGCAATCAGGCCGCTGGTAAGCAGTAGGACGCCGGCATTCAGCGAGAAGAACACGAAGGGCCGGTAACGGGGAAGAGAGAGTTCCGCGACCGATAACCTTGGCCAGCCGGCGGCGACGCGTAGCCCGACGATGAACCCCGGAAAAAGCTGGTAGGACATCCCGATGATGAAGTTGGTCACCCAGCCGAGTAGTCCGAAGACGCCATACGCTCCTGCGACGCCGTTCCAGAGCGCGCTACCGGTATCAATCCGTAGGAGCGAGAGCCCGAGTCCCGTAGACAGCACCAGATGCACGACGCCTGCCAGCGCGTGCCGCATCGTCCAATCAATCGGCATCCGCCGGTTGCGAACGAGACCCCCGAGCACCACGATGTACGCCAGGAGCGCCAACATGACGGCAACGCTCCAGATGGGCACCCCGCCAATCCCGCCGAGCAGGGCGACGCCCAGCCCGGCAACGGCGACGGTCAGGCCGTAGAGCTGCCACATCGCCGCGCGCGGCAACTCAACCCCCGGCAACAAAAACGCCGGAATCATCCGGTAGGAGACAGCGCAGATCGTCAGGCTCACCCATCCAAGCGCGGCGAGATGCGCATGTCCGGCTAGGTTCGTGATCACGCTTCCTCCCAAGAAGTCGAGGGTCTTGTCCAGGGCGAGGAGCAGGCCCAGAACAGCAGCGACCAACAGATAGAAGACAGCGGCGAACATTCCCGTCTCCGCCACACCCCGCCGCCAGCTCGGGATCAGACAGGGCAGCATATTCAGCGCGAAGAGGGCCACGCTCACCACGACCACGCCCGCCGCAAGCCAGGTGGGTATCCATCGTCCGATGGCCAAGTGCACCACCATGCCCGCCACGCCGACGATGAAGAGCCACAGTTGCAGGGATGCCAGCCGCGGAAACCGTAATTGCCGCTTCGTGAGGGCCGGAACGTAGCGATACATGACTCCCATCATCGTCGCGGTGATCCATCCCAGCGTAAAGGTGTGGGTCAGTGCCAGGGGCCAAGGCTGATAGAAGAAGTCAAGCAGATCATCCACGAGCGACGGCGCAGCGACGACGCCCAGTCCAAAGGAGGTGACGGCGACAGCGAAGAAATGAATCGGAAGCCGCGCGAGGCGGAGCTGTCCGGCAGACGGATGGTGCCGGTCCTCCGGGTCCCTGGGGCTCGGCAGCCCCGCGTGCAATCTTTCCTCTCGATGGGGATCCACCCGCGATCCGTCGAGTCGGTTCAAACCCATGGGATGCCCCTTTCTGCACTCTTTGATCAACTCACACAACCCATCAATGAGACAAGCCTCTCCTCCGGCCCACTGAAAGCGCCATATTCGTCAGGAAGAGGAGCACGGCCCCCACATTGAACAGCCCGCCCCACAGCCGCCCCGGCCACCACGCTGCCAGATCCCCACCGACCCGCAGGAGGAGGGAAATGTGCAGCAAGGCCAGATGGCTGTAGAAGGTCGGCCGAAAAGAAACGGGCACCCCCAGCACGGCTGGAAAGATGATCGGGGCGTGCCCGAAAATCATGGCGAAGACAAACCCGAGAAAGATGGCGTGGAGCCAGGCGTCGTAGTGAAGCCCGGTCGCCAGTCCGCCGAAGCCAAGGCCGAGTAGCCCCGCGACTCCCAGCCAGAGATAGCCTGACAGGAGACTCACCGCGGCGAATCGGGTCAGACCTCCCTTCTGCAACGCCCGACGGGCGATGTCGTAGCGCAGAAGCCACAAGGCCAGGACGAGTAGGCCCAGCCCGCTCAGCCGCGCCCCCACGTCGACGGCCGCGAGGGCGAGGATCAGTCCGGCCGCGAATAGGCCAACGGCGGCCACGAAGGCCGCCCGATGTGCCCGGGAGATCGGGAGAAAGCGGCCCAGTTCCAGGCGCTCCCCTGCAATGGTCAGCACCAGGAATCCGGCCCACCAGCCAACGACCCTGAACACCGGCCACCCCGACAGCCAGAAACCGTTTCCCACCAGCCAGGCGAGCGCCCCGATCCCCATGGTGATCTCTGGGAGACCAGGCTGGCGCCGAACGATGACGGCGAACACGACCACCAAGGCCAGGCTGCCCATGGCCATGAACATCGGACCGGCTAGACCCGGCACACCTGCGATCAGGGCCAGGGCCCCCAATCCGCTGAGCGCCGGCCCCGCGTAGGTCCACGGCTGTCCCAAGGCCACGGCCCGTTCCAGGCCGATGAGCGTCCCCAGAAACCCGGAGATCATCAGCGGACCGTGGGAAACGGGGAGCGTGGGGCGCATGATCGGCCAGTCCCAGCCCAGGCGCAAGAGCCCACCCCATAGTGCTGCCAACAGGGCGACCATCCCCAGCGCCATCAAAGGAAACCGGAGCGGATGCCGGATTACCATTCTCCCCTCTGCTCGACATCGCAGGTGGAGGTGATGGCGGGGTTGACGCTCACACGTGACGTTTGCCCGCGATCATCACCGCACTGGCCTGGGGTCCCTGCTCGCCGAGTTCTTCGGCGAAGCGCACCGCCGTCCCGATCTCGAGACGGTCGAAGCCCGAATCCTTGACGCTGTTGCGATGAAAGTAGATCTCCCGCCCATCGGGCGTTTCAAGGAAGCCGTACCCTTCTTCCGAAAACAGCTTGCCCACACGGGCGCGGGGGGAGGCTTCGTGGTCTTGCCTCATCATTGGTTCGAAAGTCTCCCGTCACGCGTACTGTCACCCTGAGCAAAGCGAAGGGTCTGCGAGATTCTTCGCGTCGCTCAGAATGACCGGGAGAGGCTACGGACTTTCATGCCCATGGGCGCACCGCAGGTGCATGAGGTATTGCTCAACCGGAAGGCTGATGTCGTTGCCCCACTCGGCCTCTGGGCGGGCTTGGGAGCTTGATCATGTCACGAACCCGCCCTCGTGCAGAGCATGAAGTATGCCAGTCTCTCCCAACTCCGCCTCTGTGACCGAATCCAGCGTAATCTCTTGAAACGACAAGGCTTCCCAGAGCAGGATGGGTGCTGAGCTCTTACGTAGATCTAAGAAAGGTCTTCATGGGAGAGCCCTGGTGTCTCAAGCTTGCGCCCGCATTTGCCCCCACACCGGATAATTCAAGTAGTTATTCGAGGGGGATTCATGAGACTCCTATGCCCCAGTGGGGCGATGCCTGTCCCATGTCCGTGACCTGAAACCGTCTGAGCGAAGGTTCTGCAGGAACAGTATCGGCTATTGTCACGCGAGCCTCCGCTTCACCAATTTCTCCGCCTCCACGGCAAAGAAGACCAGAGAAGAGATGCCCAGGGCCGCAGCCAACTCTGGAAGGCTCAGGGGCGCGGTCTTAAAAACGCCATTGAGAACCGGCACATAGATGGTGGCCAGTTGCAGAAGGAAGGTCAGCGTCACGGCCGCCAGGAGCGGCTTATTGGAAAGCAGCCCTTGGGTGAAGAGCGAATCCCGCTCTGATCGGACTGCGATGACATTGGCCAGTTGGGACAGGCACAGAATCATAAAGACCATCGTTTGCCAGTGCACAGAGCCCGAGGAGATAGACCAGGCTTGCGCTCCGATGGTCAGCGCTCCCATGAGGAGGCCGACCCAGATAATATGGATGCCCAGGCCGTGCGCGAACACGCTCTGCTGCGGCGGACGGGGGGGGCGCCGCATGACGTCCTTCTCCTCCCTCTCCGCCGCCAGGGCCAGGCCGGGCAATCCATCCGTAACCAGATTGACCCAGAGGATCTGAACCGGCAGCAGCGGAATTGGCAACCCGAAGAAGGGGGCGAGAAGGATGGTCCAGATCTCGCCAGAGTTAGTCGCCAGGGCGTACCTGATGAACCTCCGCATGTTGTCGTAGATCCTCCGTCCCTCGCGCACCGCCCGAACGATGGTGGAAAAATTATCATCCAAGAGGATCATCGAGCTGGCCTCTTTCGCGACACCGGTGCCCGTGATCCCCATGGCCACGCCGATGTCGGCCTGCTTCAGTGCCGGGGCGTCATTGACCCCGTCCCCGGTCATGGCCACGATCTGGCCTCTGGCTTGAAGCGCTCTGACGATCCTGAGCTTGTGCTCGGGAGCCACCCTTGCATAGACGCGGACCCTTTCGACACTTGCCTCAAGTTCCTGCTCGGAGAGCATCGCCAGCTCACCGCCGGTCATGATGGCGTCGCCGCCGCCTCCAATCCCGACCCGCCTGGCGATGGCCTCAGCCGTGATCGGATGGTCCCCCGTAATCATGACAGGCACGATCCCGGCTGCCTTGCAGGTCTCGACCGCCTCGCGGATCTCCTCCCTTGGCTGGTCCATAATCCCGACAAGGCCGAGCAGCGTCAGCTCCTTTTCCAGCGCCTCGGTGCTCCACGGTGTCGGGCGCGCAGACCATTGCCGCATCGCGAGCGCCAGCACCCTCAGGCCATCGGCTGCCATCCTCTCGCTGACCCCTCTCAGGTGATCGGGCTGCAGCTCTGCCACTCCAGACGAGGTCAGGATCCCCACCGACTTTTCGAGGATCACTTCGAATGCACCCTTGGTGAACGACACGAAGCCGCCGGCATGATCTCGATGCAGGGTCGTCATACACCTCCGGTCCGGGTCAAACGGGATCTCCGCGACCCGCGGATACTGCGTCTCGACCTCCCGCTTCCGCGCCCCTGCGTCCATTGCGGCGACGAACAGCGCGACCTCCGTGGGATCCCCCACGATCGCCCCCGTGGCATCGGCCCAGGCATCGTTGCTGAGCGCCATCGCCCGCAGAAGGGCATCCCAAGGGCCTCCAGACCCTGGACCAGGCTCGATGGCGCCATCGCAGTAGAACTCCTCAGCCTGCATCCGGTTCACGGTAAGTGTGCCGGTCTTATCGGAACAGATGTACGTGACGGAGCCTAGGGTTTCCACTGCGGCGAGCTTCCGCACCAGGGCATTCTTCCGGACCATCTTCCGCGCGCCCAGGGCCAGCGAGATCGTGACCACGGCCGGGAGGGCCTCGGGGATGGCCGCTACCGCCAGGCTGACCCCCGTGAGGAACATCACCAGCGGAGCTTCGCCGCGCGCGATCCCTGCTACAACGACCAGGGCGCAGATCGCCAGGGCCGCGATGGAAAGGCGGTACCCGAAGTCGGCCAGTCGCTTCTGTAGGGGGGTCTTGACCTCGCCCGTCTGCTGGAGCAGCCCGGCGATCTTGCCGATCTCGGTCTCCATCCCTGTGGCTACCACCACGCCGCTCCCACGGCCATAGGTGACAATGGTGCCCTTGTGGGCCATGTTCCTCCGGTCGCCAAGCGGAAGCGCTTCTTCGGGAAGGGCTTCGGTGATCTTCTCAACGGGGAATGACTCCCCTGTGAGGGCGGCCTCCTCCGTCCGAAGTGAGGCCACCTCGAGCAGTCGCAAATCAGCGGGCACGATGGCGCCAGCCTCAAGGAGCACCACGTCCCCCGGGACGAGCCCTGCGGCGGCGACCGCTACCTTCCTCCCATCTCGCAGAACGGTCGCGACGGGAGCCGCCATTGCGTTGAGGGCCTCCATGGCCCGCTCGGCCCGGTACTCCTGGACGAAGCCGATCACCGCGTTGAGGACCACGATAGTCACGATCGCGATGGTTTCCGTGGCCTCGCCGATCAACCCTGACACGAAAGCCGCTGCCAGGAGGACGAGGATCATGAAGTCCGTGAACTGGTCCAAGAACATGGCGAGCGCGCTGCGCCGCCTCGCTTCAGCGATGACGTTGGGACCATGGACGACGAGGCGACGACCCGCCTCTTCAGCGCTCAAGCCCCGCCTCGAGGTGTTGAGGGCCTCTGCGACCGCTTCGACCGACATCGGGTGCCAGTTCATCGGCTCTCCGCTACTGAAGGGTCAGGACATACTCCGCGATCAACCGCGTCTGGAGAAGAACGGTCCGTCTGGGCCAGCGAGCCTCCTTCTCCCCTGCCTCTTGCTCGAACACGATCCCCCAAACCGGCATGGCGGAGTCCCCGTGCGCCCGGACAGGTGAGCGCCCATCGATGGCGGCCATGACCTCCCGGACGGGATACTGTCCTCTGTAGCGCTCTCTCACTCGCGTGAGATCGGCCGGGCGTCGCCGAAAGGCTTTGGAAGCCGGGCCGTCCCCCCTTCCCCCCGTCCCGTGGCACGACGCACAGTATCGGACATAGAGCTCCCGGCCATCGACCGGAGTCTGGGACGGTTTGGAGGAGATGAAGAAGATGACCGCGCCGACGACGGCGAGGGTGGCGATGACGGCCACGATGGCGGCGGGGCGAGTAATGTGAATCATCTTTGGATTCCCCTTCTCCTCGGCTACTATCGAACCTGCCATGTCGGAAGGAACAGATAACCACCACCTCGCGTGCGGGACAACATGATGTCCCGGGCCGCTCGCAGCCGATCAATGGGAGGCGTCACGCTCAAGGATGGCACGACAGCCGTGCTGCGACCGATCCGCCCCGAGGACGAGCCCGAGCTGTCTGCCCTCTACGCCAGGCTGAGCCCGGAGACCGTCTATCGGCGCTTCTTCTCGGTCATGGCTCGCCTCCCTCCTTCGTGGGCGCACATCCTGGCCAACGTGGACTACGAGCGACGGATGGCGATCGTGGCCGTGAGCCCGGACAACAGGCTGATCGCTGTGGCGCGCTACGACCTCAACGATTCGGGTAACGAGGCGGAGATAGCCATCGTCGTGCAAGACCAATGGCAGGGGAAGGGGCTCGGCACGATGCTGTTGGCGGAACTGCTCAACTACGCGGAGGCGAAGGGCATCCGCCGGTTCCGGGCCCATCTCCTCACCGAGAATCGCCGGATGCTCGACATGCTCGGTCGATTGGCAGAGGTCCTGGAGCATCACGACGAACGCGGAGTCACCTCCCTCCTCCTGATACCACGGCCCCGGGCCAACCCCGAAGACCCATGACCACGAGCTCCCGGCTAGTGCCGTTCCAACTTGTTGAGGCTAATGCCGTTCCAACTCGTTTCGGCTAATCGCCAAGAGATGTCCTTTTGCCCAAAAAGTTGGAACGGCACTAGCCCCTTTTCTCGATTGACACCACGTCTCGAAGAGCATGCCCCACATAGACCTGCCGGGGCCGGGCGATCTTCTGCTCGGGATCCAACAACATCTCCTCCCACTGCGCCATCCAACCCGATGTTCTGGGGATGGCGAACAGCACCGGGAAGATATCCACGGGAAAGCCCATCGCTTGGTAGATGATCCCCGAATAGAAATCGACGTTCGGGTAGAGCTTTCGCTTCACGAAGTAGTCGTCCTGCAGCGCGATCCGCTCCAGCTCAACGGCCATCTCCAGCAACGGGTTTGTCCCCGTCACCTCGAACACCTGCTCCGCCAGCCGCTTGATGATCCTTGCCCTCGGGTCATAGTTCTTATAGACGCGATGACCGAACCCCATCAGACGCCCCTCCCCGGCCTTCGCCCTCTTGATGAACTCGGGGATGCGGTCCTTCGACCCGATCTCGTTGAGCATCCGGAGCACCGCCTCGTTGGCGCCGCCG
>JACPQX010000026.1 GCA_016190255.1 Candidatus Methylomirabilis oxygeniifera
ATCGCGAGAGAGCGAAGCGACCGAAGCGATCTCAAACACTGCGAGATTGCCACGCTCCTATCAGTCGCTCGCAATGACGATGTGACGCGATTTAGTGCGTTTGTATTAGTCAGAAACGGACCCTGACACCGCCGTGGACCAAGAGGGGGGCGCCGATGGTAACGATCCCATCGGTCGTCTTGCCGACCTCGTACGTCCTGTCGAAGAGGTTCTCGATTCCGAGAAAGATTTCCCCCGCGGTCACTTTGGGGATCGGAATTGGCCGCCATAACATGAGGTCCACGACGAAAAAGTCCCCCAGCTTCAGCGAGTTGATGTCGTCCTCGAATTGATCGCCGACGTACCGACCCTGGACGTACGCATTGATGAGGGTCGGGTTCGTATAGCTCACTTTCACAGTGAACTGGTTCTTCGGGACCTGGGCGATTCTTTTGCCTTCGAGCTCCGGTTGACTCGGGGCGCTCAAGACTTCTGTATTGTTAAAGAGATAGCTTCCCGATACTGTCCAATGGGCATAGGGCCGATACTCAAGCTCTGCTTCGATCCCTCTGATCCGTGTCCGGTCCAGGTTCTGCCGCTGGCGGCAGACACCACCGGCCGGGACGAAGCCGCAGGGAGCGACCACTCCCGGGCCCGCGCCGATCGTGACGTTCGCGACGGGATCTTCCACCTCGTTCCAGAACGCCGTGAGCCGCCCCACGAGGTTCCTGGCGACCGTGTAATCCATTCCGACCTCTCCGCCAATCAACCGCTCCGGCTCCAGGCTTGCATTGGCCTCGGTAATGTCGTTGCGGACCCTGAACGGCCGGAACAGCTCGTTGATGGTCGGCGCCCGAAAGCCATGATAGTAGGACCCTCTCACGGAGACTTGATCGGTGGCATGGTACAGGAGAGCGACCTTGGGGCTGAACGCCATTTCATCCCGATCAGGGAAAGATTCGCTCCGGGTAACAGCACCGGTTTGCCGGTTGTTCTCGATGCGGGAGGCATCGAAACTCTGCCAGAAATCGAGTCTCCCCCCGATGGTCACCTGCAATCGAGGAACGGGAGTAAAGATATCCTGAAGGTACACGCCCGCCAAGAACTGCTCCCCACCCGCCTTCCGCCGCCGGGTGAACTCTCTCAGGGCCTGACTGAATGTGAAGTCTTCATTGGTTTCTCCCTCGATCCATCGCAGATCAGTCCCCGCTGTCACCAGATGGGTTTCATAGATCTTCTTCGACCATTGGAAATTGGCTCCTACGGCGGTCGAGGGCACGTCGAACTGATCGAGCGCGGGGGTCTCCGAGTTCCGGTCCGGGGCTGCTGAAGAAAAGGTGCTGTTGAAGGTCTGCAGGTGAGAGAACAGGGTAAGCTGCCAGTCGCTGCCGTCGGCCGTCTTGATTCGGCCACCGGTCCCGATGTAGCCGGCCTCGGTGGAGTTGCTCTGGAGCGGGGTGCCGTTGCCCCGATCCTCATTGAAGAAGCTGCCGGCGAGAAAGAGCGATGAAGTCAGTGAAGGGGTGTACTCCACCCGGCCATTGAAGGTCTTGTGCTCAGAATCGGCGTCGATGTCGATTTTTCCCCGCTGGTCTTCACGGACGATCTTATAGCCGTCGGTGCGAAAGAAGTTGCCCTCGAGGGAGATTCCCCATGGACCGGTGACATGGCTGGCGAGGATGTCGGCATCTACCGTGTTGCGTGTCCCGAGATCCAGCTTCGCCTGCGCCACCCTCGCCTCCGGACGTTTTGTCACGATATTGATCACGCCGGCCAGAGCGTAGTTTCCATAGACGCCGGAGCCGCCACCTCGAACGACTTCGATCCGCTCGATGCTCTCAAGCGGCACCTTGCTCCAATAGACCCAGCCGCCAAATGGATCGTTGAGTGGAACGCCATCGAGCAGGACCAGCGTCCGGCTGACCCCGCTCGGCCCGATGCCGCGAAGCGAGACCCCCTGCGCCGTGGGGTGAGTCACCAGGCTGCTGCTCCGCCGGAACAGGCTGAACCCGGGGACCTGCCGCAACAGGTCGTCCACGGTCCGCGCAGGCGACTGCTGGATCTCCTCCCTCGTGATGACCGTGACGTTCGCCGGGACGTCTCGCAGTTTCTGTTCGATTCGGCTGGCCGACACCACGACCGCCTCCAGGCGGGACGCCTCCTCCGCCTCCACCGCAACGAGCGACGTGGGAGGGGCACTCCAAGCGAGAGTAGAGGTCAATCCAAGCACACATCCAGCCACAAACCAGACCACGACTATCGTGACAGGACGAAGTCCGGACCGTGCCCAGCCTCGCAACCTCATTTCTCCCGCCTCCTCCCCTTGGTCGAGTGTTGCCGTTTACCATTTGGATCATCGCCTGGGAAACCTGCATGGCAGAAGCATCCTTTGTGCCAGGTCGTCGTGAGAAGCAATCTTGCCTATCCTGTGTAACTTATTGAAACGACAGACTCGCTTCGGTTGGCGCCCGGACAAGGTCTGGTTTCGAAGGGAAGCCTTGGGGGGAATGACGCAGCCAGAGGGTGAAATGGCCCTTGCTCTTATCCTGATGCTTTTCGAACGGCTCGCCGATTCGCTCTGGCCTGTTACCGCAATATCTCAGTGAGCACCCGGCCCTCACAGCCGTTCGGTGGGCGCACATTCAGCAGAAACGCCAGCGTCCGGCCGAGATCGACCACCTCGGCGTCTCCGTACTTGCCCGGACCCACCCATTTGCTGCCCAGCAGCATCAGCGGCACATTGGTGTCGTAGGCATAGGGCGCGCCGTGGGTCGAGGCGTAAGCGAACGGCTTCTCGAACAGGTACCAGTTCGGCTTGTTGATCAGAACGATGTCCCCGCTGTATTGCTGGTGCCAAGCCAATGTCACCTGTGTTGCGATCCTTGTCTCGGGCAATTTCCCTTTTTCCAATTGGGTGCGGGTGTACACAAAGGCAATTCCGGGATACTCGATGAGGAACTGGGCCGCGGCGTTCTCGACATCGGTCCGATTGAGGCTCTTGCCGTCGATGAGGTCATAGTCGAGAAACAGGGTTGGGTTCCACCAGGTGGTGACATATCTCCCATCGCCGAACCTCTTGGAGAGGCTCGCGTTGACTGCCTCGATCATCTTCTCCGGGTCGATGCGGCCCGCATCGAGATTCCTTGAGGCGCTGTATTCCGGGATGTTCATGAACCCGTGGTCCGCGCTCAACGTGATGACAACGTTCTCCAGCCCCACCCAGCTATCCAGGTATCGAAAGAAGTCGGCGAGGACCCGGTCGAGCCTTAGCAGGTGATCTTGCGACTGTTTGCTCTCCGGGCCGAACAGGTGTTGGACATAGTCATGGGTGGTCCAACTGATGGCCAGCAGGTCGGGGACTCCGGCAGGGTTCTTGCCGAGGTTCTCGCCCTCGATCGCGGCCTTCACGAAATCCAGCGTAAGCTCATCGCCGTAGGGGGTCCAGATCATCGCATCGTAATAGGCGCCGGACGGCTTGTCTGCGCCACCGCTCGTGGGGTGGGGAAATTTGGTGCCAAGTCCTTTGTAGTTCTTGGACCACGGACGGTCGTCGGGCGCGGAGCGGGCATAGGCGTCGTCAGGAAGCAGGGGGGTCCAGACCTTGCCGAAGTACCGGTCCTGGGGCTTGCCGGCGTAGAACTTCTCCCACCATTCAGGATACTCCTTCATGTAATAATCAGAGGTGATGAAGCGCCCGGTGCTTGTGCTGTGCATATAGGCGGTTCCGGCATGCCCGCCCAGGCCGATTGCGCTCCGGTCCTTTCCCGAGATCGCGATGACCTTCGACTTGCCATTGGCGTAGATCAGCTCATCTCCCACCGTCGTCACCTTGAGGTTGAACGGCGACGTTCCCTGGTGCTTCTTGGTCTCTTCGCCCAGGTACGTATGTCTTTGGTCCTCCGTAGAGTAGATCCTCTGCTTGGTCTTCTTGTCCATCCAGTCATTGCCGATAATCCCGTGTTTGTACGGATGCGCGCAGGAAAGCAGGGTGGCATGACCCACCGCCGTATAGGTGGTCGCGTGGCTGTAGTTCGCGTTGTTGAACCATGCTCCCTGGTCGAGCAACCGCTTCAACCCGCCCTCCCCGAGCAGGTCGTAGTACTTCACGACCTGCTCCTGGGGAAGGCCGTCAACGACCATAAACGCAACCAGCCTTGGTGGGGCGATGCCGGCAGGACCCTGTTCGGTGGCCTGAGCCAGCCCGGCCGCAATGACGGCTAAGAACAGGCAAGACATCACGGATAGCGATACATGGCGCCTCAACGTGGCCATTTCCTTTCCTCCTTGCAGTTGAATACGTGCGGCAACAAGACCGGTGATCCCACGGAGACGCTCAGCGATTTCGAGGGTCGGTGAGGACAGACGCATATGTCACCTCGTCGAATCCCCGGATGATGACGTCCCCGACGATGAGGACGGGGATCTTCAACTGGCCATCTTCATGGACAAAGCCCCGCCTGAGGTCGGTCTCCGGAATCTCTGCTTGATCCCGATCCCACTTCACCATCTCACCGCCGATCTTGACAAACAGCGTCCGGAAACGCCTGGCGATCTCGATCGCCTCGGCGGCGCCGATCGGGCGGCGCTCGACGTCTTGATCGGTGTAGGGAATCCCGTCACGCGAGAGAAACTCCCTCGCGCTCTCGCAGGCAGGTCACCCTGCGCGATTGTACAATACGATGTCGGTCATGATTCCCCCCGGTCGCCGCGACGGGCGCTGGCGATGGCCCTGAAGCCGCGCAGGCCTTCTCGCAATACCTCATGAGCCTTCGGCGCGCCAATGGGCATGAAAGTCTATCTCCTCTCCCTGTCATTCTGAGCTACGCGAAGAATCTGCCCCGTTTAGACCCTTCGCGGAGTTTACACTGAGCGAAGCGAATGTGCTCAGGGTGACAGTATGCGTGACGGGGGACTTTCGGGGCAATGAGAGAAGCCATCGGACAGCAGGGCCGGGCTACGTCTGACCGCTCAAGCCCCTCCACTGCTCTTCGATGGACTTCTTTCGGTACAGCCAAGTCCAATCAGTCTTGTCCACGAGGATCGCGCTGGGAATCGGCTCTCCGAAGCTTTGGGCCATGGAAAAGGTGTACGCCCCCGCATTGAACACGGCCAGGTGATCGCCGGGCTCTATCGGTCCGCTCACGAACGAGAGTGGAATCGGCTCCGACGGCATGCAGAGAAAATCGCCGACATGGTAGCGCGTCCTCCCGGGCCGAGGCTCGCAGGGAACCACCGCGTATTCGGCATTCTTGCGCGGTGGGAGGATGTTCCGGCCCGCATCGACAACGACCCAGCGTCTACCGCCGTTCACCTTGCAGGAGAGCACGGTGGTGAGGCAGACCGCGGCGTCGTTCACCAGGTACCGCCCCGGTTCAATGACGATCTCCCGGTCGCCCGAGAGGCCGACCAGAGGATCAGACATCTCGGCGATGAAGCTCCGAAGCGGGCCGCCATCGGCCTCCATGATGGACCGGCTCCCAAACCCTCCCCCGAGATCGAGGACCGGGATTCGGACGCCCAGCGTCCCCTCGACCTGTCGGACGAATCTCACCACCGATGCAACATGGGCTCGATGAGCCTCGGGGGAGTATCGCCTGGTGTAGCTGTGGCAGTGCACGCCGCGAAGCGATAGGCCGCGCGCGCGAATGATCCTTCTCACCGCCGCGGCCGCCTCTCCGGTGGGCACGTCAAAACCAAACTTCGACCCCGGCGGAGCAAATGGGCCTCGGAGGTGCCGTGACGGGAGGGGGTTGATCCTGAGTCCCACCTGGACCGCTTTCCCCAGCCGTTGGCCGAGGGCATCCAGGAAGGCGACCTCTGCCAGCGACTCGACATTAATGAGGGCCACGCCATCGCTCACCGCGCGCTCCAGGAACTCCGGCCGCTTCGCCGGGCCGTTCACGACGACCTGATCCGGAGCGAATCCGACCCGCCTGGAGAGCAGATACTCGAATTCGGACATGACCTCCACATTCAATCCCGCCTCTCTCATGAGCCCCACCACCCCGGCCAGATAACAGGCCTTGAGGGCGTAGTGGATGCGAATCGGAAAGGGGCAGGCCCTGGCCGCATCGACGGCCTGTTCGATATTGTCGCGCAGGCGGGCCGAGGAATAGACGAGGACCGGCGTGCCCAGCCGCTGCACGATCTCCTGAGATGGAAGCCCCTCGATCGAGAGCTGCCCTGCCTCGGTGTGGAGCGGGCCATTCCGACTCACGAGCCGGCGCGTGGCCAAGGACGCCAAGCGATGGTGATCGCGCATCATACCCCGTCCTCTCTTGGTGGATCCTTCTCCCACGCAGCCCGATACATGGCAACTGCGGCCTCGATCAGTCCGTCGTAGCACTCCCCGCGACTCCACCCCCGCGAGAAGATGGTGCAGATCGGTCTGCCGGCCCCGATCCGCTCTCCTTCACACGGCAGGTCTCTTGCGCCGCGATCGAACCACCACTGAGGATCATGGAACACCAAACCGTCGGGAGCGAACAGGACCGCCTTACCCAAGAAGCCCGCGCCGGACTGCGACACGAGGTCCAATGGGGGCAGCCTCCCCTGGCAGGCTGCCAGATGAGTGTCGAAGATATTGATGTTATAGGCCCGCTCCACAAGCTCCATCGAGGCTGTGTACCGGGGATTGATCTCCAGCGGATAGGCGAGGCCGTTCCTCAGGACGAAATCCATCCCGTTCACGCCGACCAAGTGAAACTCCCGCGCAATCGCGCCAACGATCTGCTCCACGCGATCAATGAGATGGCCCCATGCCACCTGTCCCGTCTCCACCGGGCCAAGGATGCTGCCGCAATAGCGAAAGCCTCCAGCTCCAAACTCCTTGTGGCCGATGAGCTGCTCGGAGATGCCCAGCAGACGAGCATCCCGGCCATCCGCAACGAACACCGCGCCACAAGGCAGCCCGTCCAGATGTTCCTGAAGATAGGCCTCCCGCCCGAGACGATCACCTGGAGCATGAAACCCGATCCCGTGGCCGCCCCCGCTCCTCACGGGTTTGCGGAGCCACTTAGCGGCGGGCTCGAGCTCGAGCGCCTTCGAGGAGAAGGCGATCCTCGGCGCCGGGATGCCTGATCGCGCAAGGAAATCGAAGAACCGGGCCGGATCCCTCACCGATGACAGGGACGAGACGCTATTTCCCAACACCGGCTTCCCGCGGCGCAACGCCTCTACCGCCGACGGATGATTCTCGAGGTTCGCGGTATAGGCGACGGCATCGAACGTCAGATCGCGGGAGGCCGTTATCAGGTGTCGGACGTCGTATGGGAGGCCGAGGTCTCTCTTGATCGAGCGATGATCACAGAGGCGTCGCAGGTCGAAATCTCCAAAGTGATCGACCGCAACAATCCGATGCCCCAGCCCACTGCGAACGGCGGATTCGACGAAACCGCGCACACTCACGCCCGCGATCAAAATGTCCACCCCTCATCCCATTCCCGCCGCCTCCAGAGCTTGTTCTGGTGTCGCGTCTTAAAAATCGGCTCTCCCGGGTTTCGTGTGGGTAACAGGTCGGCTCCCTCTCCCTCATCGGAGGGAGTGGGTGGGGGTGAGGGTGCCAGGAGGCGGCGCGCCCTGGCGTCTGGAGGTCCCCGCACCTGGGGGCCTCCACGCCCCTCTGCGATACGGGCTGGCTTGCCGAGGCCCTGCGCCCGTAGAGCTGTCCTCCCCGCCCTCCGGGGTCCGCAGACCCCCTCACCCAGCCCTCTCCCCCAAGGGGGGCGAGGGCCTTCAAAGGCTTGACTCACCCACACGATTTCCGGAAGAGCCTAAAAATCATGGCGCAAGATGAGAACCCGATTCCTACTTCTTCAGCTCCTCTATCAACTTTGTCAGCGTCTTCTTGGCGTCGCCGAAGACCATCATCGTGTTGGGCTGCAC
>JACPQX010000034.1 GCA_016190255.1 Candidatus Methylomirabilis oxygeniifera
ACAGCAACGACTTCATACGGACCAATCTCTACGAGGTGCTGGCCGAGATCATTGCCTGGCACTCGCGCGGCACGCGCTACGGCATTCGCGTGGACGACGACGGATTGCTCGTCTCGGGCGAACCGGGGCTGCAACTGACCTGGATGGACGCGAAGGTAGGCGATTGGGTGGTGACGCCTCGCCACGGCAAGGCCGTCGAGATTCAGGCACTCTGGTACAACGCGCTCTGCGTCATGGAGCGCCTGGCGAAAGAGTTCGGTGACCGGGATGGCCGGACCGGGTACGCCGACATGGCGACTCGGGCGAAGCAAAGCTTCAATCGCGTCTTCTGGAACGAAGAGGCTGGGTGCCTCTACGATGTCGTCAACGGCGACGCTCGCGACGGCTCCATCCGGCCCAATCAGATCTTCGCCGTCAGCCTCAGGCATACCATGCTCCCGCGCGAGAAGGCCCGGCACGTGGTTGAGGTGGTCGAGCGCGAGCTGCTCACGCCGTACGGGTTGAGGAGCCTCGTGCCGAGCAACCCGCAGTATCGTAGGCGTTATGAGGGCGATCAGCGGAGCCGCGACGGAGCCTACCACCAGGGAACCGTCTGGGCATGGCTGATGGGGCCGTTCATCACCGCCTATATGAACGTGAACGGTCGAAGCAAAAAAAGTCGCGAGAGGGCCTCGCAATGGCTGGCGGCTTTCCGCGAGCATCTGAGCGACGCCGGTCTCGGTCAGATCTCGGAGATCTTCGACGGCGATGCGCCGCACCGACCGCGCGGCTGTATCGCTCAAGCCTGGAGTGTGGCGGAGGTCCTTCGCGCCGCCGTCGAGGACGTGTCGAGGGTCGGGCCGGCGACGCGCAAGGCCGCACGGGCGACCCCACGGGCAAAACCCTCGCGTCAGCGAGGAGCGGGGAGGTCACGATGAATCCATTCACCGACGCGTTCAGTTTTCTCTTCAGGAGCGGATGGCCGACGGTGGTCTTCTGGTTGCTGCTGGCAGGAAGCGTCGCCATCGCGCTCATCAATCTCTATCGAGACCCGTGGCAGCGCACCGCCGCTCATCTGTGGATGTGGATCGCGCGTCTGTTCATCGGGGGCTTATGGTGGCAGCAGAGCCTCTGGAAACTCCCACCGACGTATACGGACAATCCGGATGGCATCTCCGGCGGGCTTCACTACTGGGTGGGAGAGATGGCGAAGCACGCCGCCTTTGGCTGGCAGAGCGCATTCGTGAAGGACGTTCTGCAACCGCACGTTTACCTCTTCGCACCCCAGGTGTACGCAACCGAGGTGCTCATCGCGATATCGCTGATGCTCGGCCTCTTCGCCCGCGCGGGCGGAGCGCTTGGCGCGCTTATGGCCATCAACCTCTGGCTCGGGCTGTATCGAGCCCCCTATGAATGGCCCTGGACCTATTTCTTTCTGATACTGCTGCAGACAACGTTTGCGGTCCTTCACGCCGGTCGCAGCCTCGGCATCGACGCCATACTTGCTCGTCGTGAGACAGCAGCGCTGCAGCCACGGCGAACCGCGGCACGTCTGCTTGCTCGACTTACCTAGAGCGAAACAGGGCAACGGGAGGGCAAGCCTATGATGCGCAACGTTGTCGCCTGCATCCTCGCGGGTGGCGAGGGAAGGCGCCTCTTACCCATTACCGCGCATCGCGCCAAGCCTGCCGTTCGGTTCGGTGGCTGCTATCGGCTCATCGACTTTCCCCTCAGCAACTGCGTCAACTCCGGAATCCGAAAGGTCCTCGTCCTCTCTCCGTCTCAGTCGCTCTCGCTGGAGCGGCACCTGCAAGAAGGTTGGACATCCCTTTGCCCGAGGGGAGACGAATATGTGCTGTCCATTCCTCCTCCGAACCGGACGGGGCTCATCAGCTATCAGGGGACGGCAGATGCCGTCTACCAGAACCTCTCCACGCTGGGACGCATCGGCCCGGAGCACGTCCTGATCCTGGCGAGCGATCATGTCTATCACATGGACTATCGCCGCCTGTTCGACGTCCATCTCGAGCATGGCGCCGATGCGACGGTCGCCACCTTCCCCGTCACGCGCGAGACGGCCCATCAGTTCGGCATTGTGACGACGACTCGTCGCGGACGCGTCACATCATTCCTGGAAAAGCCGAAGGATGCCGGCGCGCTCCCCGGCGGCGCTCCATCGGTCATGGCGTCCATGGGAATCTATCTCTTTCGGTTTGACGTCCTGCGCGACGTCCTGCTGGAGAACTCTCGAGACGGTTTCACGCACGATTTCGGCGGCGAGATCCTGCCACAGATGGTCGGCCGCTATCGGCTGGTGGCATTCCCCTTCGTCAAAGGGATCGACACGGAGCCTGCCTACTGGCGGGATGTCGGCACGATCGACGCCTACTGGGAGGCCCACATGGATCTCCTGGACCCGCGCCCCCCATTTCGCTTCCAGCACCCCGAGTGGCCCCTCCACACCGCCATCACGAGCGGGACGTCGGCCGCCTTCATCGCGGTTCAGGACCTCGGCAACGGACAAGAATGGCGGGACACACGCGCACTCATCGCGAAGGGGTGCAGCCTAAGCGGCGCGTTCGTCGATCGATCCATTCTCTCACCAGGGGTCTGCATCGATCCGGAGGCCGTGGTGGAGGAGTCCATCCTCTTCGACGGCGTGCGCATCGGCCGGGGCGCCAAGGTGCGACGCGCCATACTCGATCGAGGGACGACGGTGCCGGCCGGAGCTCGCATCGGGTACGGTTCAGTCGCGGATGGCAAGGGGTTTCATCTTTCCGAGCGAGGCGTCACTGTTGTGGGATACACACCCACCGGCAGGGATTTCGGGAAGGAGACCGGAGCCGTCTTTCCCCATCGGCCACCGGAGCCGTCGCCTCACGGCAATGGCCACAGCGGCCGCAGACGAGCTGTCTACGCGAGCGGCGACTTGGCCACACACCTCGCGTGAATACCCACCGGTCTCCTTCGACGACACGGCTCTAACGGTCAACGACGTGTTTGATGCGCTCAGAAATCATTGGCCTGAATATCTGATGGAGGCGTTTGGCCTCGGCATCTTTATGATCTCCGCTTGTGTTGTAACAGGGCTTCTCGAGCATCCGGCCTCGCCCGCCAGGCGGGCGATCGGCGATCCCGTGACGCGACGGGTATTGATCGGCCTGGCTATGGGTCTCACCGCCATCTGCATCATTTACTCCCCGTGGGGGAAGCAATCCGGAGCGCATATCAACCCCTCGGTCACGCTCGCCTTCTTCCGGCTTGGGAAGATCGAGCCATGGGATGTGTTCTTCTACATCTGTGCCCAGTTCGGTGGGGCACTGGCCGGGGTCCTGATCTCGGCGGCGGCGCTCGGTAATTCGATCGCGGATCCCTCGGTGAACTATGCCGCAACCGTTCCCGGCCCGGGCGGATCGGGGGTTGCGTTCCTGGCTGAACTCCTCATCTCGTTCGGTCTCATGTCCGTGGTCCTCGTCGCGACGAACACCGACCGCCTGTCGCGCTTCACCGGCCTGTTCGCCGGCGTTCTCGTTGCAATCTATATCAGCCTCGAGGCGCCTTTGTCAGGAATGAGCATGAACCCGGCGCGCACATTCGGGTCGGCCTTGCCGGCCCAGCTCTGGACAGCGCTTTGGGTCTACCTCACGGCGCCCCTACTCGGCATGCTCCTGGCCGCCGAAGCCTACGTGCGCCTGAAAGGCGCTCGGCAGGTTTTCTGCGCCAAACTCGACCACTATAACGACAAACGCTGCATCTTCCGCTGTGGCTATCAGGCGGGAGGCTGAGCCAGCACGGTAGAATCCGCCATCGCTTGACTGCCGCCCGCATTCCTACTCCTCACCCTCATATTCTTTGGACCCTTCTCCCCTCTCGCGGCGTCTTACGAAGTAAGCGGGTAACACCAACGATCGTGAAGATGTTCCATCACAGTTCAAAGGAGGCAAAGCGATGCGTGGTATTCGTCAAGCCCGATCGAATTTGTTGATCTTCCTGTCTGGCTTCGTCGGGGCGGCGTTTCTGACAGTGACGGCGGCCTTCGCTGCGGATATCCACACCAGTAAGCCATTCACGGGCAAGACGGTAAATGGCGGGACGGTGACCCACAGCAAGAAGGCCGGCAAGCATGTCTTGACCCTCTCCGATGACTTCAAGGTCCCCGGCTCGCCCGATCCGCATTGGCGGGTCATCGACTCCAAGGGGAACGTGTATCTCCTAAATCGCCTGACCATCAAGGGTGAGAAGGAGAAAGAGGACAAGGTAAACAAGATCATCACGCTGCCAGGCTACATCCGCGACGTCGCGAAGGTCGAGATGTGGTGTGCCTGGGCGGAGGTGGTCCTCGGGGAAGCCCCGTTTGCCGCTCCCTTGAAGTAATCGCGGGGGCGCGAGGAGGGATTGATCGGGCCGGACCGGCAACTCCATTGACGGAGCGACGTCGATGTCCGGTCCCATCGGCCCCGGGACCTTAAACAAACGTGATGAGCGGGGGAGAACCGATGACGCGCCCGAAGAGTATTGCCGCAGCGCTCGTGCTGGCGGCCTTCGCCAGCACGGCACACGCCCAATTGGTTGACAAGAAAGTGCTGACACTCCAAGCGGCGAAGAAGATCGCTGCTGCTGCAGAGGCCGACGCAAAAAAGAAGAACGCGCGGGTGGTCATCGCCATCGTGCATGACGGCGGCAATCTGATCCTCCTCGAGCGACTCGACGACACCCAGGTCGCGAGTGTGAATGTCGGCATCGGCAAGGCGCGGACGGCGGCGATCTTCCGGCGGTCGAGCAAGGAGTTCGAGGACCAGATCCGGACGGGGCGCATCGCGGCGCTGGCCCTCCCCGGCGCGACGCCGCTGCAGGGCGGGGTGCCGATCATCTTCGAAGGACAGGTCATCGGCGCCATCGGCGTGAGCGGCGAGACGCCATCGCAGGACGAAGAGATCGCCAAGGTCGGCGCCAGTGTCGTCAAGTAACCCGTCCACACTTCAACAATTGAGGACTCCACGACCCACTCTCAGTCCGACGGAGAGCGGGTGAGGGTCAGAGGAAAGGAGGACGAGATGCGGATTCTACGTATCATGGCTGTCGTTCTGGCGCTGCCGCTCTCGCTGGCGGTCAGCGCCCAGGCGCAGGTGGTGGCCAAGACGGCGCTGACGCTCGACGGGGCGAAAAGGACGATCACCGCCGCCGTGGCCGAGGCGAAAAGGATCAATGCTCCCGGCGGCGCCATTGCCGTCGTAGATGACGGCGGCAACCTGATGGCGCTCGAACGGCTCGATAACACGTTTGCCGCCGGCGCCAACATCTCCATCGGCAAGGCGCGGACGGCAGCGGTGTTCAAGCACCCCACCAAGGCGTTCGAGGACATCATCAACAGGGGTCGCACGACGATGGTCGCTCTTACGGACTTTACGCCGCTTCAGGGCGGCGTGCCGATCATCTTCGAAGGACAGGTCATCGGCGGAATCGGCGTGAGCGGGGCTGCAAGCGCGCAACAGGACGAGGAGATCGCGCTCGCCGGAGCGATCGTAGCCAAAGATTTCGCCGCGAAGGGGGCGAATGGTGCCCGTTCGAAGGTGACCTACATCGACAGGGAGAAGGTGGCGTCGGCCTTCGCCAAGGGCGCCCCCCTGATCGAGGTGGAAGAGTACAAGGTGCATGCGAGCCGGCGCGAGGCTGCCGGAATGGCGGAGGTCCATATGCGGGAGACCGATGTCATTTACGTCCTGGAGGGCACCGCCACCTTTGTTACCGGCGGCACAGTGGTTGACGGAAAGGTCACCACTCCCGGCGAGATCCGGGGGACGGGCATCCGGGACGGCGAGACCCGTCGCCTCGCCAAAGGAGACGTCATCATCGTCCCCGAACGTACCCCCCACTGGTTCAAAGAGGTTGAAGCGCCGTTCCTGTATTTCGTGGTCAAGCCCATCTCGCCGAGCGGAGGAAGCAAATGACCGCTCGCCTGTCACTTCTGATCGCGGCGGCTGCAATCGTTTTGGCCGGTGAACCGCTTGCGGCGGTGGCACAGAGGACGCTGGACCCTCCGGTTGGGCTGCCCGACGCGGCCATCGATCTTGCCACGACAGAAGGTGTCCGGCTGGTCAAGGGTCAGTGGCGATACAGCGACACGAAAATCATCGAGGTCGATTTCAAAGCCCCGGGCCCTGACGGCCAGCCGACGGGCGCCCCCATCAAGACGTACGACTACATGCCCCACGCCGGGAGGGCCGACTTCGATGATTCACAATGGGAGGTGATCGAGCCCACGACTCTCAACAAGCGACGGTCCACCGGCAGGATCTGTTTCAACTGGTACCGGATCGACCTGACCATCCCAGAGCGTGTCGGCGGCTTCGACCCCACCGCGTCCACGGTAGTCTTCGAGACGGCGCTGGATGATTACGCAGAAATCTGGGTGGACGGCGAGCTGCCCCGCGGGCTCGGGCAGATGGGGGGATCCGTTGTCAGCGGGTGGAACGCCGCGAACCGGCTCGTCATTGGGCGTGATGTCACGCCAGGCCAGACGATTCAGCTTGCCGTGTTTGGAATCAACGGACCGATCTCCAACCCCCCCACGAACTTCATCTGGATGCGCTATGCGAGGCTGGAGTTCTACAAGGGTGGCACGGGTCCGATCGCCGGGCCCCCGCGCGAGGTAAACGTTGAGATAGTCAGGCTTGACCCCGCGATCGACGCCATCGTCGGGCCGAACCCGAAGATCTTCAAGCTTGCCGAAGGGTTCAAGTTCATCGAGGGCCCAATCTGGGTGCGCGACGGTCGCTATCTGCTCTTCAGCGATCCCAATGCTAACGCCATCTACCAATACACGGCGAACGGCCAACTGACCGTATTCCGCGAGAAGAGTGGATACGACGGCGCGGATATCGCAGAGTATGGGCAGCCCGGGTCCAACGGGTTGACGCTGGATCGGGAAGGCAGGTTGACGATCAACGAGCACGGCAACCGGCGCGTGACCCGCCTGGAGAAAGACGGGCGGTTGACGGTGCTGGCCGACCGTTACGAGGGCAAGCGCCTCAATAGCCCGAATGACCTTGTCTATAAGTCCGACGGGTCCCTCTATTTCACTGACCCGCCCTTCGGCCTTCCAAAGTTCTACGACGATCCGAGGAAGGAATTGCCCTACAGCGGGGTATTCCGTCTGGCCGGAGGCGCGCTTCAACTGGTCAGCAAAGACCTGCTTGGACCCAACGGCCTCGCGTTCTCGCCGGACGAGACGTACCTCTACGTTGGAAACTGGGACGTGAAGAAGAAGGTCGTCATGCGGTATGATGTGAACGCCGATGGAACGCTGTCGAATGGCGCGGTCTTCTTCGATATGACGAACGCCCCGGGCGAGGAGGCGCTCGACGGGCTGAAGGTGGATCGGGAGGGCAATCTCTACGTCTCCGGCCCCGGCGGACTCTGGATCATCTCGTCCGATGGGGAGCACCTGGGGACGATCAAGGCGCCCAAGCTTCCCGCCAACTTCGCATGGGGTGACGAAGATGGCAGGACGCTCTACATGACCGCCCGCACCGGGCTGTACCGGATGCGCCTGAACATCCCGGGTATCCACCCATAGGGGTGGCAACGAAGGCGTCGAGACGGCGATGAGAAAAAGAGGAAAGAGAGAGCGGTTACCCTTTGGCATGCCCTTTATTGTCGGGGTGGCCCTGGCCACAGCCCTTCACCTCGCTCCAGATGCGGCTGCAGAGAGAGGGGTGACCTCTGGTGCACCCCGCTTCGGTAGGATTGTGCGGCTGGACCCGCGCTTCGACCGGCTCGTGCCGCGCAACGCGGTGCTTGAGAAGATCGCCGGTGGTTTCGCATGGGTCGAAGGGCCGGTCTGGAACCGAGAGGAAGGCTACCTGCTATTCTCCGACATCCCGAACAACTCAATCTTCAAGCGCCAGGAGGGGGCGGGCGTCAGCCTGTTTTTGAAACCCAGCGGATACACCGGTGAGGCCGTGTTTGAGGGTAGGGAACCCGGCTCGAAC
>JACPQX010000029.1 GCA_016190255.1 Candidatus Methylomirabilis oxygeniifera
CATATAGGCGGTGATGAACGGCCCCATCAGCCATGCCCAGACGGTTCCCTGGTGGTAGGCTCCGTCGCGGCTCCGCTGATCGCCCTCATAACGCCCACGATACTGCGGGTCGCTCGGCACGAGGCTCCTCAACCCGTACGGCGTGAGCAGCTCGCGCTCGACCACCTCAACCACGCGCCGTGCCTTCTCGCGCGGGAGCATGGTATGCCTGAGGCTGACGGCAAAGATCTGATTGGGGCGGATGGAGCCGTCGCGCGCGTCGCCGTCGATGACATCGTAAAGGCAGCCGGCTGCTTCATTCCAGAACGACCGATTGAAACTCCGCTTCGCAAGAGCAGCCATCTCACCGTAGTGCTTCTCGCCCGTCTCGTCGCCGAATTCCTTCGCCAGGCGCTCCATGACGCAGAGCGCGTTGAACCAGAGCGCCTGAATCTCGACGGCCTTGCCGTGGCGAGGCGTCACCACCCAATCGCCGACCTTGGCGTCCATCCAGGTCAATTGGACGCCCGGTTCGCCCGAGACGAGCAATCCGTCGTCGTCCACGCGAATGCCGTAGCGCGTGCCGCGCGAGTGCCAGGCAATGATCTCGGCCAGCACCTCGTAGAGATTGGTCCGTATGAAGTCGTTGCTGTCGGTGTATTCGGAGAGACCACGCGCAGCCTCGAACAGCCACAGCGTCGCATCAACCGTGTTGTACTCGGGCTGCTCGCCCGCGTCCGGGAATCGGTTCGGGAGCATGCCGCGGTCCACGTGGCGGGCGAACTCCAGAAGGATGCTTTTGGCCACGTCGAAGCGGCCGGTGACGAGCGCCAGTCCCGGCAGCGCGATCATCGTGTCGCGGCCCCAATCGCTGAACCAGTGGTAGCCGGCAATGATCGTCTTCTGATCCCCACGCGCGACGATGTACTGATCGGCAGCCGCCACAAGGGACTGAACCAACTGGTCGTTGGAGGGGGAGGTTGCCGGCACCCCCTTGCGCCTCTTGACCTCCGCCCGCCTTAGCTCCGGGGCGCGTCTTGCATCATGTCGCTCCGTCGAGGCGATGACGGTGGCGCTCGCGCGATGACTTAGGTCAAATCGCAGGGTAAACGGGCTGAAGAGGTCTTCCCTGAAGTCCAGGCCCCGCTCCAGTTCCGCCCGGTATTCGAAGTTGCGATACCAGAGGGCCGTGGCCTCGAGCTCTTCTCCATCGTGTGAGAAGTGCAGCGCGGGCAGCCCTTCGTAAGGGGCCACCGTCGCTACACCCTTTTCCGTCTGGACGTGCGGATTGAGCGCGTCATTCTGGTGTGTCGTGCTGTGATAATCCCGGAATGCGATGAGGGGGCGGAGCTCGAGCGTGAGGGTGCCCCCCGCGGGATGGGCGGGAACACCCGTCTCCCCACCCGTTGGTCTCAGCTCGTACTGAATGACTGTGCCGTTTTGCCCCTGAATCATGAAGACGGACTTTTCAAGCTGCAAGCCCTCAAGCTCGTAGGTGAAGACAGGAAATGGATCGAGCCGAAATCGCTTGAGGTACTGGTGTCCCTGCGGATGGATGACGCCGGGATACTGGTTGGCCGAGAGCTCGTAGCGTTGCCCGTTGATGATGAGCGCCTCCTCCACCTTTGAAAGCAGGACCAGGCGACCGACCGGCGGCCTGGTGGCGGCGGTGAGCAATCCATGATAGCGACGCGTGTTCAGACCGGCGATGGTCGAGGAGGCAAAGCCGCCGAGCCCGTTCGTCTCCAGCCACTCACGCTCCGACGCGGCGTCCAGGTTGCTACATATGTCGTGACCGAACTCGATCATGCTGTCGGGTCCTCCTGTTCACTTAGATTTGACGACGCGGGAGAGAAGAAAGATTCGCGGAATCGAGAAGAGGGAGGTCAGCAGGCGGTAGACGAGTGCTTGAGCCGTCTCTCGAGAGATCGTCGAATCCTGTCACGTGCCTCAAGAGAGATCTCCTGTGATGGGAGAGACCTGAGCGCCTCGACGGTCTTTTGGTAGGTCTCAAGGAATGGTGTGCAATCGCGGCAATCGTAAAGATGCGCGTTCCAGGCCGCACGTGTCTGAGGGTCGAGCGTTCCAGACAGATAATCGATCATCAGTGTCGTCGCTTTTCGACAATTCATCCCGGCTCCTTATGGGGCATGAGACGGACGGAGAACGCGCCGCTTGAATCCCATTTACATTAGACGCTGCGAACGGAGGAAGGATGCACGGCATATCGTGAAGGGGCCGGCAAACGGAGGAGGGGTTAACGGGTAGGCGGCGACCCTTTGATCCTTTTTCGGAGGAACTGCCGGACCCGTCTCCGCATCTGCAAAGGGATGGATTCGTAGCGGAGTGACTGAGCAGCGTGAACCGTTTTCTGGTAGGTGCTCAAGAAGGCGATGCAGTCCGGGCATAACCGTAGATGTGCCTTGAACGCCAGGGCCGTCTGGGGGTCGAGTTCCCCGGTCACGTAGTCAAGGATCAGGGCGGTGATGTGCTGACAGGTTATCTCGTGGTTCCTGGAGCGTGGGCGTTGAGCGGAGGTGTGTCTGATCATACGACGATGGCTCGTCACGACGGTGAGTATCCGAGAGAAACCGCTAACCTTCCCCGAAGGAAGAGACGGGCGCGATGGAGTCGCGCCTTGACCGCCGGAATGCTGAGCCCCAGGGATTTACCAATCTCGCGGTTCGAAATCCCTTCGAGGTCGCTCATGACAATCACGGCCTTGTCCGCCGGTGGGAGGTCATCGAGGGCGTCTCGGATCAGCCCTTGCAGCTCCTGCTTCTCAAGGCGAAGGTCGAGCTCATTTCCCCAGTTGAATACCGGCCGCACCTCATGATGGCCATCATCTTGGAACCGGGGTAAATAATCGTCAAGCAGGACCTCTTTGGTCCGCTTCCGCTTACGGAGCCTACTCAGGGCGACATTCGCGGTAAGGCGGAACAGCCACGTGGAGAAAGCCGATTCGCCTCGAAACGTTCTGATTTTCTCATGAACCGCCAGAAACACATCCTGGACGACCTCTTCCGTCTCCGCCTCATTCCCGATGAGCTTGAACACCTGTCGATAGACCTTCGCGACATGGCGGCGGAACATCGCCTCGAAGGCGTCGTAGTCGCCGGCTTTCACACGTTGGATGAGCGCCCGCTCTTCATCGTAGGAGGTCTGGCCCTTCGGCGTTGAATGAAGGACCTCTGTTGATCCTCTCTGGCCCATCGTTACCGCCCTCGCGACTCTATCCCCGGAGACTCACCAGCTTCTACCTCTCCGGGAGAGCACCTGAATAGCCTCTGTTCCTGCCTCGCCTTCAGGTTTCTCGCGCGATGATCTCCGCGTGTCACTTCGTATCTGCTCCCCTGTAGCGTCGTCGATGCCGGGCAGAGGGCCGGAACTCCTCCCGGCCCTCTGCACCGACACCGGCCGCAAGCGCGCTACTTGCAGAGACCCGGTGCCCAGCCGGCTGCCCGGAGGGACTCGGGAACGCTCGCGCAGTAGTTCTTTGCCGTCTTGTCGATCATCGCCGTCATCGCGCCCGCCCTCTTGCTGATCTTCTGGAGCTCGGCCTGGATCGCGGCCAGCTCCTTCTTAAGGGCCATCAGGTCATCCCCGGTTGCCTTCATCATCGCCTTGTCAGCTTGCATCATCTCTGCCGCGCCGGCGGGGGAGAGGGCGGGGCCGAGGCCGATGAGGGTCACGAAGAGCGTCGCGATGAGCCCTACGATCATCACAGTGCGTGTCATGGTTTCACCTCCTTTCAGGTGGCAGTCTGGCTGCTCGGAGAGCGCCAGAGGATCACGGGCGGCGCGAGGCGCTCGCCTCATGGATAGCGGTCAACAGGGTCTCTCTAACCAGGGGCTTCTCCAACACCCTGAAGACCCCGGCCTGCAATAATTGATTGGTTGACGCGGCCGATGGTTGGGTGGCGAGGAGGATAACCGGGGTGCGCGGGGCGACCTCGTTCAGGAGGGGAAGCGCCGTCGCACCGTTGAGGCCGGGCAGATGCATGTCCAGCAGGAGGAGATCGTACTCCTCGGCCATGAGGGTCCGGACGGCCTCTGTAAGGTTATTCAGCACGCGCACCTCGATTCCCTCTCTTCGAGCAAAGGAGCTTAGCTGCTCCGCGTCGTGATAGTCGTCATCAACTACTAGGATTCGCAAGGTCTCCTCGTCTCTGCCTCTTCTACCCGCCTTAAGGGCAAGATGGGTGCCAAGAGGACGTGAGCTACAACGTGCTGAATTTCTAAGGTTTATTGTCTGGGAACGATCCGGGGCGGGGTCGCGGGGCAGGGCGATTTGCCCGACGATCTCCCTCGTATTCGGGCAGGTTGTCAGGCAATCCCGATCAGTGCCCCTCCAAGTATTTCGCTATAAATTGGGAGACACCTTGCCGATCCAAGAAACGAGCATAGCAAGGCGCCGCCCCCGTGGGCCGACCGAGGCGTACGTTTCCGGGTACGTCGCAGGGAGTGCTCCGGGGGCCAGCAACGCAGCTAGGCGAAGTTAATTGGATCGGCACTAGGTGACGTATTCTTCGGGGCGAATTTGGTAGGTCAGGACCTTCCGGTACAGGGTCTTCGGGTCGATGCCGAGAATGGCGGCGGCCTTTCCACGATGACCCCGGACTTGCTGCAGCACCTCAACGATGTGCCTGCGCTCTTGCGTGTCAAGTCGCTGGGGTTCTGATTCCCCTTGCTTGCTGCGTGCCTGGAGATCCAACGGCAGGTCGTGTAACTCGATCAGTTCTCCCGGGGCCAGCATGAGAGCGCGCTGAATCACGTGCTTGAGTTCCCGCACGTTGCCCGGCCACGAGTAGTGCGTCATGGCCTCTGCGGCGTCCTTCGAGAGTCGCATCGGAGAAAGTGAAGGGCGATCGGCAAGGAAGTGCTCGACAAGCAGCAGGACATCCTCCGGTCGCTCCCTCAAGGGCGGGAGGGTAATGGTGACTGTATTGATTCGATAGAACAAATCCTGTCGGAACAGGCCCTGGCGAACCGCCTCGGCCAGGTCCTTATTGGTGGCGGCCACGATCCGGACATCGACCCGGCGGGGCTGGGTCCCCCCGACGCGGTAGAACGACTGCGTCTCAAGAGCCCTGAGCAGCTTCACCTGGCTGTCAAGCGGCATTTCGCCGATCTCGTCCAGCAAGACCGTCCCTTTATCCGCCATTTCGAACAGGCCTGGTTTCGTGGCATGGGCGCCCGTGAAGGCGCCTCGCTCGTGGCCAAACAGCTCGCTCTCCAGGATCTCCCGTTGAAGCCCTCCACAGTGGATTGCGACGAACGGGCCGTCCTTTCGTGGCGACCGGTCGTGAATCGCCCTCGCCAGCAGATCCTTGCCGGTGCCGCTCTCACCAAGGATGAGGACCGAGGAGTCGGTCGGAGCCGCACGGTTGATCAACTTCAGCACGTCTAACATCTTGGGGCTTTCGGTGATCAGTTCTGATGCCTCCCCTGCGGATTCAAGCCTTGACCGAAGAAGAAGATTTTCGCCGACGAGGCGTCGCTTCTCGAATGCCTTCCGGATGAGTAGATCCAGTTTTTCGATCTTACACGGTTTGGTCACATAGTCGTACGCCCCCAGCTTCACGGCCTCAATGGCCGTCGGGATGCTGGCGTAGCCTGTCATGACGATGACCTCCGGGGGTTCAGGGTGCTCTTTCAAGCGGCGCATCACGTCGATTCCACCCACGCTCGGCATCTTGAGATCGAGGAGGACGACGTCCACTTCCCGCTGTTGCAGAATCTCCAGGGCCTTGACGCCGTCTTCGGCTGCCCAGGCCTGGTATCCACGGCGCTCCAGTTCGCGGACCAGGAGTTTTCGGAAGTTCGTTTCATCATCCGCGACCAGGACTCGGATAGTGGATGGCGTCATGCGGCTCCTCACGCGCCCTCTGCGGAGACCGGAAGGATGATCCGGAACAGGCTTCCACGCCCGACCTCGGATTCGACCTCAATCTGGCCGCCGTGCTCTGCCACGATGCTGTGACAGATCGCCAGGCCGAGCCCGGTCCCCCGGTGTTCGCCCTTGGTGGTGAAGAATGGCTCGAAAATCTTTCCGAGAAGCTCAGGAGGAATTCCACACCCGGTATCTTCGAACTCGATGGCGACTTCGTTGCCGGCCTGAGTGGCCCGTCTGAGTGTCCGCACGGTTAACCTGCCCTCTCCGCCGCACGACTCGAGCGCGTTGACGGCTAGTGCCAGGAACACCTGGCGTAGCCGATTCTGATTGATCTGAAGGAAGGGCAAGTCAGGGGCCAGTTCAAAATGGAGCGCAAGAGTGTTGAATCGAGGTTGGTAGGAGGTTGGCTCCAACGATTTCTCCAGGAGGTGATTGACATCGATGGGCTCGCGATCGCCGGCCTCGGCACGAACGAACTGCAGGAGGCTCCCGGTGATCTCCTTGCACCGGTACGCCTCTTCCTCGATCACAGCCAGGTAGTCGGGAAATTCCTGGAACGCCGGCTGGGCGCGAAGCAGCGGGTCCGTCGCCCTGTCCAACAGCCCCTCGGCACAGCCGGCGATCGTGGCCAGAGGGTTGTTGATCTCGTGAGCCACACCGGCGGCCAGTTGTCCCAGTGAGGCCAGCTTCTCCGCCTGCAGGAGCCGGCGCTGGATCGTCGCCCGTTCCTCCTCCGCACGACGCAGGTCTGTGATGTCCCGCGCGATCCCCATGATGACCCGGCGCCCACCGAATTCCGCCAGGCGAGCGCTGATGCTCAGGGGGATAAGCCTGCCCTCCCGAGTCCGCAGATTCGTCCCGCCGAAGCTGACAATAGCACCCTGCTCAAGAACCCCCTTGATGATGGCTTGTGCCTTCTCCCGCTCTTCTGTGGGATGGATGTCGGGAATCCGCATGCGACGGAGCTCATCGACCGAATAGCCCGAGGTGGCGACCGCCTGCCGGTTGGCGTCAAGGATCGCGGCATTCTCGGGATCGATGAGGAAGATGGGATCGTTGGCGCTTTCGAATAGCGTACGGTATTTCTCCTCGGACCCCTTCAAGGCTTGCTCAAATCGCTTCCGATCGGTGATATCCCGGAGGATGGCCATGGCGCCCAGCACTTGCCCATCAGATCCCAGCAGGGGAGAAAGGGTCAGGCTGACATCAATGGGGCGGCCATCCTTGTGGAAACGGATCGTCTCGTAGTAGACGGTTTGCCTGCCCTCCATCGCCTGTGCGACCTTGGCTCGTGCCTCCTCCCACAGCTCCTCAGAGACGAAGGGCGCCTGGCGCCCGACGACCTCGTCCCTGTTCCAGCCGAGAATCTGCTCTGCGCCCCGGCTCCATCTCCTGATCGTCAGATCGGGATTGACGGTGATGATGCCGTCGTGCGAGCTTTCGATCACCTGCTCCAGGTAGGTCTTGGACTCCATGACCTGCTCGTGCAGACGCGCGTTCTGCAGCGCGACCCCCACCTGTTTGCCGACGGTGGCCAGCAGCTCTATCTCATCGGGCGAATAGTGACGAGCGCTGTTGCTGGCCAGGACGATCACTCCGAGGATATCCGCCTCAGCGATGAGCGGGGCGCCGGCGATGGTTTCGATCTGCTCTTGACCGAGGAGCGGGAACTCAGAGGTCATGGGCTGCTGGTCTGCCCGGACGACCGCAGGTTGCTTCGACTGGGCGATTTGGCCCGGCACCCCCTCGCCGACCTTCAGGATTTTCACCCGCGCCGCAAGGCGGCCCGAGAGCCCTTGATGGTGGGCGAGGCGGAGACGTTCGTCGCGCCCAAGCAGGAAGACGGCGCCCGCGTCAGCGCCAAAGACCTCGCACGCTTTGGACAGGGCCTCGCGCAGCACCTGATCCAGATCGAGCGAACGACTCATCGCCGAGGCGATGGTGTTCAGCGTGGCGAGCTGAGTCGTGCGACGCTCTCGCTGCGCCTCCGTCGTCTGCAGACTGTCCGCCATCCGGTTAAAATCCTCGGTCAGCTCGCCGATCTCGTCGCTGGAGACCCTCTCGATCCGAGCGTCGAGCCGGCCCTCGCCTATCGCCTTGGCACCCTTGGTCAGGCGCCGGATCGGCTCGGCGATCCGCCGGGAGAGGAGCGTGCCGAGGAGGAATGCGATGATCAGGGCTGCGGCGATGAGGGCAGCGGCCTGACTCATCTTTTGCATGAAACCGGCCTGAGCGCGAGACAGCGGGACGCTGACGAGGATCGACCAGGGCGCTCGGCTTGTCGCGGCAAAGGCATTGAGCTGTTCCGTGCCGTCCAGCGAGGGACCCTCGACGAATCCGCGATCGCTCCTGGTTGATTCCTGGAAGAGGGCGTGATCAGTGACGCGACGGCCCATCCAGTCCATCTTCGGCGGAAGGCGGAGCAGGACCGCGCCGCGTCGATCGAGGACGACCATCGTTGCGTCGGCCGGCAGCATGAGCCGGCCGAAGGCGTTCTGCAGCCCTTGCAGGTCGATGGGCGCCGCGACGGCGCCCCGAAACCGATCGTTGCGGTCACGGATAGGATCGGCAATGACGACGTGCGTGAGGCCGGTTATTCTGCCGGTGATCAGCTCGCTGATCACCGGGCGGCGCGTGAGAGAGATCTCTTGGAACCACTGACGGTCCGCGTAGGAGACCCGCCGCCCTGGCGGGAGATCGATGGCCGAGGCGATCAGATCCCCTCGCTCGTCCACCACGATCAGGTTCAGGAAGAACGGGAATTTCAGTTTGAGGTTCTTGACGAGGAGGGTGAGCAACCATCGATCCCTGGCCCTGACGGCAGGGGTTTCAGCCACGGTCATCAGCACCTGCTCGGTCGAGGTGATAAACTCGTCGGCGATCGTGGCGCCCGATGACGCGAAGCGGAGTGTCTCGAGGCGGATCTTGCCCCGTTCAGCTTCCGATTCCCGATACGACCAATAGAGACTGAGGGCCAGGAATGGGATAAGGGTCGCCATCATCGACCCGATCAGTTTTCCACGGATCCCCCACTGGATCTTCACCGCGCTTCATTCCTCCCGCCCGGATCGGCTTCAAATCCTGTCCATCATGCCACAAGACCTTTCTGCAAGGCAAGCGACAAGACCTCTGGCAGGGGCGGATCCGCTCGTTCGATTCCGCTTGGACCAGCAGGCTAAATGGCTTGACGAGGCTATGCGATGATGGTATAAAAGCTTCAAGGGCATTTCATAGATGAATGTCGTCAGCCTTATCGCTCAGTCGGGCATCGTTGCCAAAGGGGTTCTGCTCACCCTGTTGTTTTTCTCCTTGGTGAGCTGGGCCCTCATCTTCACGAAGCTCAGGGTGTTCCGCCGTGGCCGCCGGGAGTCGGAGCGGTTCCTTCAACTGTTTCGGTCCTCAAAAAACCTCTACACGACCTTCGAAGAATCGAAACGATTCGCCAAGAGCCCTCTGGTGGGTGTCTTTCAGGAAGGATACCGCGAGCTGAGCCAGTTGGTGAAGGGGAACCCTGGCCACGGCAACCCGGGGCCGGTCGCCAGTGAGCCACGGGCGGTGGTTCCCGAGATGGCGATCCACAAAGAGCCGCTGGAACTCGTCAACCGTGGGCTCCGCCACGCCAGCATGAAGGAGATCGCCCAGCAGGAACGCAACCTGATCTTCCTGGCCACCACGGGCAATGTCACGCCGTTCATCGGCCTGTTCGGGACCGTGTGGGGGATCATGGACGCCTTCGCCAGCATCGGTCAGGCCGGCTCCGCGAACCTTGGGGCCGTGGCTCCAGGCATCTCGGAAGCGCTGATCACGACGGCGGCCGGGTTGGGCGCCGCCATCCCGGCGGTCATCGCCTACAACTACTTCGTGAACCGGACCAGGCGATTGGCGACGGAGATGGAGCTGTTCGGTATGGAGTTCCTGACCTTGGCAGAGCGGATCCTGGCGAGGGGCAGGTAATGGCAGTGACCTCGTTTGGCATCGGATCGGATCAACGACCCGGGGGAAGCGCCCTTTCGGAGATCAACGTCACGCCATTCGTGGACGTGGTCCTGGTCCTGCTGATCATCTTCCTCATCACGGCTCCGATGATGCTCAGGGGGATCGACGTCAAGGTGCCCAAGACCGAGACCAAGAACGTTGGCCCTGAAGAGCGGTTGATGCTGACCGTCACCAAGGAGCGGGGGATCTACCTGGACGATCAGCTCGTCACGCTTCCACGGCTGGAGCGGGTTCTTACGGGGCTACGACAGCGTAATCCCAAGGCCGCCGTCTTCCTTCGGGCGGATGAGGGCGTGGCCTACGGCGTCGTCGTGAAGGTCATGGACGCAGTCAAGAAGGCCGGGATCGAGCGGCTGGGTATGGTGACCGAACCGCTTCTTCCCACGGGTGAGGAGCGATAGCGGGATGTTGGGGGCGATGGAGCGGCGCCTTCCCATGGCGGAGGTGACGTACCCGATTGGACTCTCCTTCCTCCTCCATGGGCTGATGGCCATCACGGTCGTGTTTGCCCCCCAGTGGTTGCGGGGCAAGCCCTTCACGTTGCCGGTCACCTACGAAGTGACGCTGGTGGCCCCACCTGGCGGCGGCCAGCCACCCTTGAGCCCCTCCCCCCCATCAGGGCCGAAGGTCGCGGCGGCACAGGCAAAGACATCCGCTCCGCCTCCACCTGCGGCCCAGCCGCGGGAGTTCCTGACGTTGCCGTCGGCCCCGAGGCCCATCATACCGCAGGCGGCCGTACGATCTCTGCCGCCTCCGACGCGGACCGATGAGATGACCCTGCCGGCCAAGCGCGCGGCCCCGGATCGGCGGCGTCCCGACCCCGTCGCAACGACTCCTCCTCCGACGGTCGTCGCCGCGAGACCCGCGCCTGTCATCGCTCCGCCCGTCGTCCCGATTGTTCCGCCCGCCGTGGTACCGCCCCCACCATTGGCGGTCGTCAGGCCTGCCCCTGTACGGCGCATCTCTCCTCCGCCGCCCCTGGTTCCCGTCAATCCTCTCACCGTGATCGCCCCTCGGGTTGATGCTCCTCCGGATATCGCCAGGCCGGTGATCACCCCGCCGGTCATCACTCCTCCGAAGGTGGCGTCCACCAGAGCCCAAGCGTCGCGATCGGATGCACGGCGAATGAAGGCTGCGTCACCTGAGGTGGCAGGAGCAACGCTCGGGGCTCAGGGGGTTTCGAACGCTGCTCAAGGGCTCGGGATGGTCGCGGAGGCCGGGGTGACTGTGGGCAACACCGATCCTGCGCTGGCCTATTACTTTGTGCTGATCCAGGATAAGATCACCGGGAACTGGACCCCTCCAAAAATGGGGGCGGGCACGACCGCCGGCGTCAGCCTCTCGCTGAGGATTCTTCGCTCCGGCCAGCTTCGGGACCTCGCTGTTGATGCCTCGTCGGGGGACCGCGTCCTGGACGGTTCGGCCCTTCGAGCCGTCCGCCTCTCGGCGCCACTGCCGCCACTGCCGCCACTCTTCAAGGCTGAGACGCTCTATCTCCAGCTTCGATTCACCTTTGTGGGAGAGAAGAGTTAATGCGATCGCTCCGTGGCTTGCGCCGTGGCCTCTCACTCCTCTCCCTCGCTGCCGTTGTCGTCCCATTGTCAGCGTGGTCCGCAGAGGAGAAATTTACGATAGACATCTACAAAAAGGAAGCGCAGAAGATCGCCATTGCCGTCGTTGGCTTTCCGTCTTTCAGGTTTGGCGTGAAGGGTGAGGACCTCGACGCCGAGGCCAGCGCCATTCTGACCGAAGATTTGAGAAATGCCGGGATCTTCGATGTGATCGAATCGTCTTTCCTCCCGTTCGAGACCACCCAGGTGGGTTTTGGGCAGGAACGAGGGATTATGCCGGCGTTGAACTCCCTCAAGGTCCAGGCCCTTGTGATCGGGAAGCTCTCGTCCCGCGGGAGCGAGCTGTTCTTGGAGGGCCAGCTCTTTGAGGTGGCGAAGGGGGAAAGGCTCTCAGCAAAGCGGTACGTCGGGGGTCAGCGGACGTTGCGGACGATGGTGCATCGCCTGACGGACGAGATCGTGTTCCGGCTCACTGGAGAGAAGGGCATCGCCTCCTCGCGAATAGCCCATGTGTCATCAGTGGACGGGGCCAAGGAGATCTACGTGATGGATTACGACGGGCATAATCCCGTCCTCATCACGGGCAATCGCTCCATCAACCTTTCTCCGAGATGGTCTCCGGACGGGAAGAAGATCGCGTATACCTCCTATCGGGATCAGAACCCTGACCTCTTTGTGGTCAACCTGGAGACCGGACGGCGTCAGAAGGTCTCTTCGAGCCCGGGGCTCAACATCGCCCCCGCCTGGTCTCCGGACGGGGAATGGCTTGCCTTCTCGATGAGCAACGACAGGGGCACGAATCTGTTTCTCAGCCGTGCGGATGGGACCGGACTCCGCCCGGTGACGCTTGGCCCCCATATCAACGTCTCCCCGTCATTTTCCCCGAATGGGCGGCAGCTCGTTTTTAACTCGGACCGGGGCGGCACACCCCAGATCTATGTCGTCGATGTTGAAGGGACCAATATCCGGCGACTGACATTCGGGGTGGGGGATTATAGCGTGTCGCCGCGGTGGTCTCCACGTGGGGACAAGATCGCGTTCGTGGGGCGACTGCGCGGAAACTTCGATATCTTTCTCATCAATCCCGACGGCGCGGGCGCGTTGCAGTTAACCTCGAACTCGGGCAACAATGAAGAGCCGTCGTGGTCACCCGACGGACGGCACCTCGTGTTTACATCGACGCGGAATGGCCGCCGCGACCTGTTCATCATGAGCGCCGATGGAGCCAATCAGCGACGACTGACCAAAAATGGAAGGGAAAATTACCTCGCTGACTGGTCGCCATAGCCGCTCCACCGGACCACCGGTCCGGCGAGATGGTGTGGGGTCTCGGTGGCGAGCGAGCGGGGTCTTGTGAAAGGGATGATCAGAGGAACAAGGAGGGACTCGAGATGAAGCGGCAGCGACATACGTTGGTCGGTTTCTACATTGCTATGCTGTTTGTTGCGCCGTTGTTATTGGTGGGATGCCCGAAACGGCCGGAAATTGCGGAGACGACGCCGAAGGCGATCGGACCGCAAGGTGCGATCGCGATGCCCAGTCCTCCTCCAGCGCCGCCCACAGTGAGTGGGGTGCCGCCCACAGTGACCGCTCCGGAAGAGAAGTCATTACCGGAGGTGAGCGGCGCCCCGGCCCAGGAGCCCGGGATGACGCCGGAAGCTGGCGTCGAAGAGGCCGAGGCGCCGTCTGCCGAGGGAACCGAGGCACCGCCGGATGCTTCGGCGGCCGCCGGACCCCAAACAGAAGAGGCCGAGGTCAAGCCGGAAGCCGAGGTGAAAGAGTCCGAGGTCAAACCAGAAGCGTCGCCATCGGCCGATGAAACCGAGGTGAAGCCGGAGATGCCGGCGCCGGTCAAGGAGGGGGAGACGACACCCGGCAGTGACGCCCAGGCGCAAGGCGGTGAAGTAGGCGCGGTTCCCGGGATAACCACCCCGTCCGCAGCCGAGGCTCCCCCCGGGGGAGCGTCGTCCTCTGCTCCTGCCGAGCCGGTCACTGCTCCTCCGGTGACCGCCCCCTCCGTCGAGCCGCCATCAGGCCCGGCGTCCCCTGGACCCGCGGCGGTGGCTGAGGCCTCCAAGGCGCTTGAGATCACGGTCAAGGACATCTTCTTCGACTTCGATCAGGCGGCGATCCGGGATGACTCCAAGAAGACGTTGGCTGACAACCTCATGTGGCTCAGGACGAACCCTGCGTCCAAGGTAACCATTGAGGGTCATTGCGACGAGCGAGGCTCAAGCGAGTATAACCTGGCGCTTGGGGAGCGGCGAGCCAGAGTGACGAGGGATTTCCTGGTGGCCGCCGGGATAGAGGCCAACCGAATCAGCACGATCAGCTTCGGGAAGGAGCGGCCGTTTGTGCTCGGGCACGACGAAGCGGCCTGGAAGTGGAACCGCCGGGCGCATTTCACGCTCAGCACGAAATGAAGAGGCTCGCTGAAGAGGCAGTGTTCGCGGTCGCGTGCGGCGAATCGAGGAGTGGGATGCCGGCACGTTGCGGGAGGAGGGTGACGATTCGCCTTCCCCTGGCGGTCGGGACCGTTTGCGCTGCCTTGGCTATGGGGTGCGAGGGGGAGCCCCTTCGACTGGTGCAGCGCGATGTCGATTCGGTGAAGAGCGAGGTGGCGGCCGTCTCCAGGACCAGCGAAGGGCAGAGGATTTTCGTCGAGGAGCGGCTGGGTAAGCTTGAGGCGGACCTGAAGGGTCGCCTGGAGCGCAGCGAGAACGCCCGGATCGCCCTCCTCGGTCGTGTGGAACGCAACGAACGCGCGCGGACGGCGCTGGAGAAAAAGCTCGCCGAGACCGAGACCGCCCTTGCGGGTCGACTGGAGCGCAGCGAGAGCGCGAGGATCAGCCTGCAGGAGCGGGTGGAACGCAACGAACGCGCGGGGACGGCGCTCGAGGAGAAGCTCGGAAAGATAGGTTCGGACCTCAAGGGTCAGTTGGCGAAGACCGACGCCGACCTCAAGGCCCGCCAGGAGAGGGCAGAGGCGGATCTGAAAGCCGGACTAGGGAAGGCCGCTCAGGAAAGAAAAGAGGATATCCAGGGATTTCTTCAATCGCAGGCGAATCTTGGCACGAAACTGGACGAATTGACCACGGAAGCGCGTCTGGCCCAGGGCCGATCCGAGGAGATAGGCCATGGTATCTCCGAATCGAACAGACGGGTCGATGAGATGGCCGCGCAGGTCGAACAGTTCGGACGGCGCCTTGGTGGCTTCGAAAAACAGGTCAGTCAAGCCGTTGTCGCGGCCCAGGAATCGAAGGCCGCGGCCCTGGAGGCGAAGACGACAAGTGAGTCGGCTGCGGCGGCCGCCCAGGACGCGACCGCGATGGCCCAGCAGGCCACCGCCGCATCCCAGCAGACCGCCCAGCAGACCGCCCAGCAGGTCACGGGCGCGCTCCAGCAAGTGGCCCAGCAGGCCACCGCCGCATCCCAGCAGACCGCCCAGCAGGTCACGGGCGCTCTCCAGCAGACGGCGGACCAAACCAACGCCGCGGTCCAGCAGGTTCACACGGCTGCAGAGCAAGCCCTCGCCGAAGCCATGAGGGCGACCACTGCCGCGCAGCAGGCAGCCGCTGCCGCGCAACAGGCGATGGATGTGGCGCAGCAGGCCGTGACTGTGACCCAACGGACGGCCCAGCAGGTGACAAGCGCCCTCCAGCAGACGGCCCAACAGACCAACGCAGCCGTTCAGCAGGTGAATGCAACGGCGCAGCTTGCGTTGGCTGAAGCCAGAAAAGCGGCGAGCGCCAAGCAGATGACGCAGCCGGCGGTCCCGGCTCCCGGCGCGACCCAGGCAAAGCCGACAACGACCCAAGTGGTGCCGCCAAAGGTGACTACGCCCCCGGTGCCCATCCCGTCCCCCGCACCGGTCCCTACGGCCCCGCGCACACCTCCCCCCCCACCGCCCACGACGCCGGCGCCCGTGGTCGTGCCACCCAAATTGGTGGCGCCACCCACCCCGGCCCCGCTCCCAGAGGTAGCCACAGCGCCTGCGCGACCGACCCAGCCGCCGCCCCCTTCGAGCGCTCCTTCCACTGTTGCCAAAGCCTCGCCCCCCCGACCGGTGGTGAGTGCGGCAGCCCCGGATGAGCTGTACAAGAACGCCCTGAACGACTATACACGAGGCAACTACGACCTTGCGATCAACGGTTTCCTGAACTATATCGCTTTCTACCCCAAGACCAGCTTGCTCCCGAATGCGCGATACTGGCTCGGCGAATCCTTTTACAGCATGAAGAATTACGACCGGGCGGTTCGGGAGTTCGACCTCCTGGTCAGGGAGCATCCGGGCAATTCAAAAGTAGCCAGCGCAATGCTCAAACAGGGGTATGCCCACCTGGAGATGGGAAACAAGACTCAGGCCCGAAAGGTCCTCAGCGATCTCCAGAAGCAATTTCCAAAGTCGCAAGAGGCGAAGTGGGCAAAGGAGCGGTTGAGTCAGGTCAGGTGAGGAGAGAACGAGATGGCGGCCTTCGAGCGATCATCGCCCTCAAAGGCTTCTACGGTATCCTCTTCTTCCTGGTGGGCCTCGGGGTCTTCGCGATCATCAACAAAGACGTCTCCGACCTTGCCGAGCAGGCGGCGGATTCGCTGGGAATCGACCCGGACAACCGATATCTGCTCTTGGTGCTCGAGTCGCTGACGGGGGTATCGCCAAAGCAGCTTGCCGCGGTAGGGCTCGGGACCATCATGTACTCGGGCTTGTTGTTGACCATGGCCTGGGGACTTCACCTGAGACAGGCATGGGCCGAGTGGCTGACGATCGCCGCGACGGCGTTCTTCATCCCGATCGAGATCTACGAGGTGGTTCGCTCCCCGTACCTCACGTACACTCTTGCGCTTGTGGTCAACGCCCTGATCGTCTGGTATCTGGTCCGCCGCCGGATGCGATCATCGTCAGCTATCGGGCGACAGCTTGAGGCGAGCCTTTCACGCGACACCACCGGCTCTCCCACCGTTCGGTCCTGATCTCAGACTCACCAGGCCTTCCTTAGCACGCATACGACTCCGTTCACCCTGAGGAGGCGCGGTCTTGTCGCGCCGTCTCGAAGGGCCGTCTCGAAGTACCTCCAAAGTACTTAAATATCCAAGACGCGCTCGGCCACCAGGTCGCCCATTTGCCTCGTGCCGACGAGCAGCTCAGCGCCGTGTCGCCGGATATCGGGCGTCCTGTAGCCCTCTGCCAGCACCTGGCCCACCGCCGCCTCGATGGCCCTGGCCGCCGGCTCGTGGCGAAGCGAGTGGCGGAGCAGCATCGCGGCCGAGAGGATGGCGGCAAGGGGATTGGCCTTGTCCTGCCCGGCGATGTCGGGAGCGGAGCCATGGATCGGTTCGTAGAGGGCGGTCCCATCTCCCAGGCTTGCTGACGGGAGCATACCGATCGAGCCGGCGAGCATGGCGGCCTCGTCGCTCAGGATGTCTCCGAAGGTGTTCTCCGTCAGCAGTACGTCAAAGTGCCGGGGCTCGCGGATGAGCTGCATGGCGCAGTTGTCCACCAGCATGTGCTCTAACTCGATGCCCGGAAACCCTTTCGCCGCCTCGGTGACCACGCGGCGCCAGAGCTGGGAGCTGGCCAGGACATTGACTTTATCGACGGAGGTGAGCCTCCTGCGACGCTGGGCCGCGATCTGAAACCCGATCCTGGCGATCCGCTCGATCTCCGGCGTCGTGTAGCTCATGGTATCCACGCCCTGTTCCCCCCTCCCATCGGGTGCCGGC
>JACPQX010000032.1 GCA_016190255.1 Candidatus Methylomirabilis oxygeniifera
ATACGGCGGAGAGATCGACTCGATCATCGGACTCATCTACTATGTCACGCTGGCCTGGTTTGTATTGACCATGGGGGCGCTTGTTCTTTTCGCGATCCTGTACCGCCGCCGGGAGGGCCGGCGCGCCACCTACGTCACGGGTGACAAGCTCTCGGAAGCGGCGTGGCTTCTCATCCCGGCTCTGATTGTGCTCCTGCTCGACCTGTGGATCGATTTTCGTGGAGCCGACGCATGGGCGAAGATTAAACTGCGCGTGCCTCCGGCCGCTGTTCAGGTCCAGGTCACCGCGAAACAGTTCAACTGGGAGATTCTCTACCCCGGCCCTGACGGGCGGTTCGCGACGCCAGACGACCTGCAAATAGACAACGAACTCCATGTGCCCGTCAACACGGTCGTGCGGGTTGCCCTCAGGTCAAAGGACGTGATTCACAGTTTCTTCCTGCCGAACCTCCGCCTGAAGCAAGACATCCTCCCGGGGCGTGAGATCCATGCCTGGTTCCAGGCAACCAAGCCGGGCATATACGAGATCCCCTGCTCTGAACTCTGTGGCTTCGGCCACTCCGGGATGCTCGGCCATCTCACCGTGCACTCCGCCGAGGAATACCAACAGTGGGTGAGGGAGCATTGGCCGTCCGAAGAGAAGAACTCCACGCGACGCCTGACCAAAGGAGATAGCCACCGATGACCGAATCCGCACCCGGCGCTGCCGCATCAGCACACGCCACAGGGCTTGACCATGATGAGATCAGTTTTTGGCGCACCTATGTCTTCTCGACCGATCATAAGATGATCGCCAGGCAGTACCTTTTCCTCGGTCTCTTCATGGCCCTCGTCGGAGGCTTCCTCGCCTACGCGATGCGTTGGCAACTCGCCTATCCGGATACCGCCGTCCCAGGGTTCGGCTTCGTAGGGCCTGAAACATACAACGTCCTCGTCACCATGCACGGCACGACGATGGTCTTCTTTGTGGCCATGCCGATCTTGCTGGGGGCATTCGGGAACTTCTTGATTCCGCTCATGATCGGGGCGAGGGATATGGCGTTCCCGCGGCTCAACATGCTCTCCTTCTGGACCCTCGCGGTCGCCTCGCTCATCCTTCTATCCTCATTCCTTGTCCCCGGCGGGGCGGCGTCCGCCGGTTGGACCGGTTACGCACCGCTTAGCGCCAGGTCGATCTATACCGGCGTGACGTGGGGGCTCAACCTTTGGATCCTGGCCCACGCGGTTGAATTCGCCTCGTTCCTCATGGGGGGCGTCAACTTCCTCACGACCGCCATCACCATGCGAGCCACGGGGATGAGCTTTTTCCGCCTTCCACTTGTGATCTGGCAGCAACTTACCGCTGCCATCCTGTTCCTGTTGTCCGTCGGACCGCTGATTGCCGCCGCTGTGATGCTCTTGATGGACCGAATCGCGGGAACGAGCTTCTTTGTGGCGTCAGGAGGAGGCGACCCACTCTTGTGGCAACATCTGTTCTGGTTCTTCGGCCACCCCGAGGTGTACGTCGTCCTGCTGCCGGCAGTCGGGCTCGCGGCGGAGGTCCTGCCGGTCTTCTCGCGAAAGCCGCTTTTCGGCTATCGCTGGATCATCTACTCAACCATCGTTGTGGGAATCCTTAGCTTCATTGTGTGGGCTCACCACATGTTCTTGAGCGGCATGGACCCTCGACTCGCGATGCCCTTCAGCATCACGACCATTCTGATATCAGTACCCTTCGCTATCCTCGTGTTTGCGATGATCGCCACCCTGTGGGGTGGATCGATCAGATTCTCCGTTCCGATGCTCTTCGCCCTTGGCTTCGTCGCCATGTTCATTGTCGGAGGACTTACGGGCATCTTCAACGGGTCAGCTCCGGCCAATATCCAGGTGCATGCGACCTATTTCATCGTCGGGCACTTTCACTATACCCTTCTGAGCGGGCTCTTCTTCGGAGGGTTCGCCGGCATCTACTTCTGGTTCCCGAAGATGTTCGGCCGAATGATGAATGAGACCCTGGGACAGGTCCATTTCTGGACGACCATGATCTGCTTCAACGCGACCTTTTTCCCGATGCACCTGGTAGGGCTCGGTGGAATGATGCGGCGGATCGCCAATCCACTGCAGTACGAGTTCCTCCAGTCGTTGCAGCCGATCAATGTCTTTATCACGATCAGCGCCATTGGCCTCGCCCTCTCCCAGCTTGTGTTCTTGGTGAATGTCGGCTGGAGCCTGGTGGCTGGCAGGACGGCAGAGCAAAACCCTTGGCAGGCCACCACGCTGGAGTGGGCCACTCCCTCGCCACCGCCGCACGGCAACTTTGACGCTCTTCCGGTTGTCTACCGCGGCCCCTATGAATACAGTTGCCCCGAGGTGTCGGAGGATTGGCTCCCCCAGGATCGTGTCCTGGTGGCGAGATCAGGATAGGAGGCTTCGAGCATGAAGACGCCCGCAGCGACGCAGGCGATGATCACCCGCCTCCCGCCCGGAAAGATTGGCGTCTGGTGGTTCCTGGCATCAGAGGTCATGGTATTTGGGGGGCTTATCGGCACCTACATTCTAACTCGTCTGGGGAGCGCCGGCTGGTCGGCGGAGGCGGCGCACTTGAGCGCGCCGATGGCCGCGATCAACACCTTCATCCTGCTCACCAGCAGCATGACCATGGTGATGGCTTTTGCAGCGGTTGAGAAGAACAACGACCGCGGCCTTCGGACCTTCCTCCTGCTTACGATCTTCCTCGGGCTCGCGTTCCTGGGGATCAAGGCATATGAGTATTCTTCCCATCTTAGGGCTGGCTTTATGCCAAGTACAGGCTCGTTCTGGTCATTTTATTACACGATGACCGGCCTCCACGCACTACATGTCTTGGCCGGGATCATTGTTAATCTGATCCTTTTTGTCATGGCCCGTGGACCCCTGGTGAATGGTCATCGCGTTGAGCTGGCGGGGCTATACTGGCACTTCGTTGACGTGGTCTGGATTTTCCTCTTTCCCCTTCTCTATCTGACGTGATGGCGCCAGCTCGCGAGTCTCGATGTTGATCGAATCTTTTTGCTCACCCCCTGTTGGAGATCTGAGATGAGTGCTGAAAGGGCGCACCCGAATTATGTCGCCATCTGGATCTGGCTTGTTGTGTTGATGATCGCCGGGGTCGCCGCAAGCTACCTCCCCTTGGGAAAGGGGGCTGTCGTTGCCCTGATCTTCTTTATTGCGTTCACCAAGGCGGTACTGGTGGCCATGAACTACATGCATCTCCGATTTGAGAACGCTCTGATTTATGCCATAGCGATTGTTCCGATTGTGCTCGTCCTGGCCATGACCTTGATCCTCTTCCCGGACTTTGTCTTCCACCGCTGAATCCGCGGCGTTCAAGGAGCCGCCAGTACCGTTGGATGCGTTCTTCCCCGGCAGGTTCGCCGGGCAATCTTCTTGTGAGGGTTGTGCCCCAAACTGCGTCTTGCCACATGGAAAAAAAATGGCAAGGGCTGAGGAAAGGAGGAGGAGATGAGTGCTCCCTCGATCGTGGTCGCCTCCATTGTTGCGATCGCAGTGTTGTTCGTCTTGCTTCCGGTTGTCGCCGATACCCTCCGACGTTTCCGGAGCAAGCAGTCGCTCAGATGCCCCGAAACCGGCAGAGAAGCTGAGGTGAGCGTCGATGCCCATCAAGCTGCATGGACCTCGGCCTTCGGCCGGGCGCTCCTGCGGGTCAAGATGTGTTCGCTCTGGCCTCAAAGGGAGGGGTGCGCGCAGGATTGCCTTCACCTTATAGACACGGAAGCCCAAGGGTCACAGCGGCCGCCCGTCCACCAAGGTCGATAGATCAAACCCCGGCCGCGATAACTCCATCAGCCTTCCCAAGCATTCTGGGCCCCAGCGCCCCACGAAACTGCGTTGGCCACTCAGGACACGAGGGGGTAAGGGTCTAGACCGAGGACCTCTTTCGGAAGGGAACAATCATGATGGAAGGTAAAGATGGTACAACATCCAATAGACGATCACCCCGGTGACCGACACGTAGAGCCACAAAGGGAGTGTCCAACGGGCGATTCTGACGTGCCTACCAACGCGACCCCTCAGTGCCCGGCTAAGGGTGATTAACGCCAGCGGGACGATCGTCGCGGCCAGGATGGTGTGCGAGATCAGGATCGCAAAGTACACCACGCGAATCGCGCCTTCCCCCCCGAAAGGCCTCGACCCGACCTGATAGTGATACATCAGATAGGAGATGAGAAACACGGTGGAGGTCGCAAAGGCGGATATCATGCATATCTTGTGGGCGGCGACATTTCGCCGACGGATGAACAGATAGCCGACGGCAAGCAGGAGAGCGCAGGTGCCATTCAGTACAGCATTAAGGGTGGGCAGCGACGAAACGGAGATGATGCTCATTCCTCCCGAAGTAGAGCCTCCACGTCCTCGCGGAGTTGCCGGAGTGATTCCATATCCCTGCTCTCGTAGTACCCTCGGATCCGCGCGTCGCGATCGACAAGAACGAGCCTGGAGCTGTGAAGAAGGGTCGCTTTCCCCTTCCGCCCACTGGCCATCGCGGACGAAGGCTCGAGCAACCGGCGAAGGATGCGAAGCAGATCCGGCGGCCGCGCGCTCTGCGCCGACGTTCGCGACCCGGACAGATGCGCCAGCCGTGAATCGAAGCGCCGTGGCGCCACCCCCTCGCCACCGGCAACCCGGCCCCTGCTTCGTGGATCCATAACGGGGAGCCGGAGGCCCTCCTGCGCGAAGCGGTAAATCGCCTCTTTGTCTCCGGTCAGGAAAAGCCATTGCTTTGGATCAGCCCCGAACCGCCTCGCGTATCGGGAGAGGACCTCAGGGGTATCCCGCGCCGGATCGACTGTGATCGAGACCAGACGGACATCCGGCTCATTGACAAGGTCAACCTGAAGCCTCGCCATCTCGGCGCTCTGCAAAGGACAGGTGTCGGGGCAATGGGTGTAGATAAGATCGACGACCCATATCTTTCCCAGAAACTCCACCCGCTCGATCTTCCGACCGCTCCGCTCGATAAACGAGAACTCAGGCACCGAGCCGTAGGCAGGTGGTTGTCGAGGTCCGACCGACAACGGCTGTCTCGAGGCTGGTTTTTGGAAGAGCAAGGACCAGGCTCCGGCCCCGATCACCCCGAGGAGAGCGACAATCAAAAGGCCCCAGAGCGCCTTCTGCGCCCAGGGGTTGTCGGCTCGCCTGATCTGTTCCTCAAATCTCACCTGTTAACCGTTGAACCGCCCCGTCTCCATCGCAGGGCGCGAGCAGATGACTTCAATGGGGGGTGACGGGGGCCTGAGGTGGCGCCGTCGATCGGTGTGGAGTTGCGGAGAGGTCCGGGAGCAGGGCAAAGACCAATAGCACACACAGCACCAACGGCGCGACGGCGATCCAGCCCATCGTTCGCCGCTCAAACTTCAGGTGCATGAAGTACATGGCGACGAGTGCCGCCTTGGACATCGCCATCCCGACCAGCAGGATACCGATGAGAAGTCTCGCGATCGGGAGGAAGATCGCACCCACCTCCAGAATCGTGAGGGCCAGGAGCCACCAAAACACGCCGATGTAGTTCGGTTGCTTATGCGTAGACGTCATCGCTTCCCCCTACCTCACATTATAACAGATAGACGAAGGTGAACACCAGAATCCAGACCAGGTCCACGAAGTGCCAGTACAGCGCCGCGATCTCAATCGCATTCGCGCTCCCCCGGCCGAGTCGCTTACGGAGCGCCTGGACGAGATAGCAAGACAGATAGATGACACCACCGGTGACGTGCGCGCCGTGGAACCCTGTAATAATGAAGAAGGTGGTCCCGAA
>JACPQX010000028.1 GCA_016190255.1 Candidatus Methylomirabilis oxygeniifera
CGTTGGTCCGCGCGAACTCCTCCAGGTTGATCCGCGGCCTGAGGGAGAGTTTCGCCTTGAGGTCGGTCCTGTCAAGGAGTGGTGCGTTGATCGCCAGGGTACAGGCGCATTCGCTCGTGGCGCGAGGCGTGAGGCGCGAGGTGCGAGACGCATCGGACTTCCCACGCCGCACGCCGCACGCCAGACACCGTTCGGCGAAATCTCGCACGCGGGCCTCCAAACCACCCGGATCTGCCAGGACTAGGACGGCGTCGGGCGCGACGTACTGAAGGAGATCGGCGGTTTCCGGGTAGAAGTACGGGAGATAGGCATCCATTCCGGGAAAGGGTCGCCGGTCTTCAAGCGCCTTGGTCATCTCGAAGGAAACCTGGCCTCCCTGGGTCTGCTCCGCCGCGCGGAGGGCGCGAATGGCCGCCTCGCACGCGTCGTCCCCCAGCGGAACCTCAACGACCGGAAGGGCGATCATCTCCTGCAAAGGACGGACGGAGCGCTGGCTGGCCGGGTCGAACTCGCGGAGGGAGAGCAGCTCGTCGCCGAAGAACTCGGCCCGGACCGGAGCGTCGCCTGTGGGAGGGAACAGGTCGAGAAGGTTTCCGCGGAGGCTGTACTCGCCGCGATCCGTGACCTGATGTGCCTGACGGTAGCCTGCGGTTTCCAGGGCGCGCAGCAGTTTGTCCCGCGGGATCTGTCCGTGAGCGCGCAGCGGAATCGCCGCGTCCATCAGGGCGTTGGGAGGCGGGAGGCGCTCAAGGGTCGCCTGGATCGAGGCGACCGCCAGTCGCAATTCCCCGGCGGCCAGACCTGCCAGGCAGGCGATCCGTTGCCGTCGTATCTCGGGATCCTCCTCACGCTCCGGCAGAAACCCGACGGGCTCACGGGAGAAGAACTGGAGGTCCTTCGCGAGGGATTCGGCTTCAGCCGACGAGGAGGTCATCACCAGGAGGGGGCGCCCCGCCTGACGGGAGATCTCCGAGAGCATCGGCGCTTTCGAAGCCCCGAAGAGACCGGTGAGCAACAACGCATCGTTTCCGCTCAGGAGGCGAGCCCCGATCTCCGCCGCCTGGCGGGCCAATAGGTCTTGTGATTGTTCCAACAATCGTATCAACATGGCTGCTGGGTATTATTCATGCCGCCGCCCTTGTTCCAAAATCCGCTCGATGATGCCGCTGGTGGACGATCCCTCCACCAATGGGACAGTCACCACTCGGCCACCACACCCTTCCACCGTGTCCCGGCCCACGATCTGGTCCTTCGCCCAGTCGGCGCCCTTGACCAACACATCGGGCTGCAGGGCCGCGATCGTCGGGCCCGGGTCCGGTTCCTCGAAGATCACGACGTAGTCCACTGAGGCCAGCGCCGAGAGCACCTCTGCGCGCTCGCCCTCGGGCAGCACCGGCCTGGACGGACCCTTGACACGCCGAACCGAGGTATCACTGTTCAGACCCACGATCAGCAGGTCACCTAAACCCCTGGCCTGTTGCAGGAGGCGGGTGTGTCCCCGGTGCAGGAGATCGAAGCATCCGTTGGTAAAGACCACCCGCTGTCCCAGCGCGCGCCGTTCCCGAACGATCTCGACCACCTCGGGCAGTCCCCTGACTTTTGTGGTGTCAGCCGTCATCCCACTTCCCCGAGGTTGCCTTCCGAGCGGGAGAGGAATCCGTCGGCCACGGCCTGCCTAATCAACCATTTTCCCTTTTCAGCATAGGGGGCAGAGGTCATCAAGCGGATCTCCCCTAGCGGTCCGATGGTGATCCCTTGATAGCCGCTGACTCGCATGGACCGGAGCCAGCATGGGACACCATTTCGCTCCAGGTGAAGGCGCAGGAGTTCGGCCTGCATCTCGTCGTACGTGGTATACACGATTCGATCATTCATTTCGACATTGCCGCGGACCGCCTAGATGACCCACAGGAAAGGTCAGCAGGAAGCAGTTTGTCTACTGCGCGGGAAGGTGAAGCGGGGCAACTCACCAATGCGTGGCAAAATTCCGCGAGTGAGATCGGGTCTCGGAGTCACATCTGACAGCAGAGGTCAGTAGTCAGAGCCAGGCTACATGACAATGCGCATACCCCGCCCCCCACCCCCTTGCAGACGGTGAGGGTCGATCTTGCTTACAGGCCCCTACTGGACCACAAACTGCGCCCTGCGATTCCATTTCCAGGCTGATTCGTCGTGGCCGAGCATGAAGGGCCGCTCCTTGCCATAACTAATGGTCTTGATCCGCTTGGCATCGATGCCGGCCGACACCAGATAATCCTTGGCAGCCTTGCCGCGACGCTGGCCAAGACCCAGGTTGTATTCGCGCGTCCCGCGCTCGTCACAGTGACCCTCGATCAAGAGGGCGGCCGTTGGATTGGCCTTCAGCCACTTGGCATTTTCGTCGAGGCTCTTTTTCCCGTCTGACCGGATCGTGGACTTATCGAAATCAAAGAAAATGGCCTCATTGGGTGGCGCCTTCCGCTTTTCGGCCTCTTTTGCTGATGGTGCCTCCGTGTCGGGTTTTGGCGCCGCCGGCTGGGAGACCGCTTCAGTGGGCACCCTTCCCGCGCGGCTGGCGACCAGCCAGCTCCGCAGCGACGCGAAGGCGGCCCGACACCTCCCGGGAAGGTTGGCCATCGTGACGTCCCCAAAGTGATCGAACTGGGTCACCCAGTGCGTCCACCAGTCGAGACAGGCCTCGGCAGCGGCGTATTCTTCCGGCGCGGATGTCTCGGCCCCTGCCGCCTTCGCCTCCGCCAGCTCACCCTTCATCCGGTCGATCTCAGGGCGGTATGATGCGTGGATCGCGCACCCGGCAATCAGAAAAGCCGCCAATGAGCAAACAAGTGCGAGCCGTGAATTCCGTCTCACCTCAGGCATCTGGTCCATCTTCGAACTCCCTCCTGTTCGCAAAATCGGCCAGCTCGACTTGTCCCTATCCACCGCGCTGTGCGATCGCTTTGGCCTCCTCGGCCGCCTTCTTGGCGATTCCAGCCGTTGTCTCTGCGGCGGCGTAGTCGCGCCCTGCGAGCTCATGTTCGGCAATGATGAGATACTCTTTCGCCCTGGCAAACGGGTATCGGGCAGCCTTGACGTTCTCCGCGCCCGCCGCCTTGGCCTCGGCCATGGCTGTCTTGGCCGCCTTCAGGGCGGCTGGAGCGGTCCGCTCGCCCGTCACCCAATCGTACCGGTCTGGCCATAGGTGCACCCCCCAGCTACAACTCCACATCGTTGCCGCACTGCCAATCAGGACAATGGCGAAGGACACCCGAACCCCACCGCGGCGTTTCCTCATCGCGTCACTCCCTCGTTTCAGCACACTATGATCTGGCAGCCGCAACGGCTGCTACGCCTCCCACAACGGATCTCCGCTATCGGTTCGATAAAGCGGCATGAATCTATCACAGAATTCTGCACGAGTCAAAATCAATGTCCATGTGGATGAATAGCCCGGTCAGGCGGCTCTGCAGGCTGACGCGTTGTCCCGGTCAGGTCGCGCTGTCCCCCCTGCTCGGCGTAGGAAGCGACGACAGCCGCGGGTCCAATAGCCCTCCTTCCGATCCTCACTGTTCGACCCTCCTTGCGCACGCGCTCAGTCGATGTCCAGCGCCAGCAGGAAGTCGTTCAGCTCCCGCCTCTGCTTCTCCTCCGTGCTCTTCAGAGTCCCGATCTCCTTGCGCAGGCCCTCGATCTCGGTCTCCTGCTGGTCGAGCTTCCTCACGTACCGGCCATACAGCTCCGAATTCTGGGCTACCCTGGCCATGTTCTCACGGATGCGCCCTTGCTCCTGGGTGATCTCTTTGATACGCTGCTCGAGACGGCTCCGATGAGCGGCGATCTGATCGACGCGATCACGCAGAGCAATGACCTTCTGCAACGCCTCCTTCACCTTCGGGCTGATCTGTTTGGCCTGGAGGTAGTAGGCGATCACGTCCGGGCCGGAGTCGATGAGCCGGACGGTTTGCTGGATCTGTTTCTCCTCGCGCACCCGCAGTGTGGCGCCACCGTTCCCATCGACGGACACCTTGAAGCGATAGAGATCGCGCGTCCGCTCAGGCGCCTCGCGCGGCTCGATCAGACGCCAGTCAGCGCGGAGGGGGTGCTCGACGAAGACGACCTTGGCCTTCTGATCGCGATTGGCTACCTGGTAGCTCTTTTCCTCGACGGATTTCCGCGTCATCAGCAAGGTTCCCTTGCGGAGGCTTGCCGAGACCACCTCTTCCTTTTCAGGTGCGGCCTGAGGCACCACCTCCGTCTTCAGGTCAAGCGCATAGCTGATAATCCGCTCCTGCCCCGGTTGAAGATCCCCGATCCTGGCGTCGCCGGCATAGATCCCTCCCTCAAAGACGGTAATCGGTCCCTGCATCAGGTGCAGCCCGGTCGAGTTCTTCAATCGAAAGCCGTTCAGCGGGTGCTTGGCGTGCACCCGCTCATTGTAGACAGCCAGCTTTGTCCCCTGGACTTCCTGGGTCACGATCGGCAGCATGGCCGACTTCTGCCGCGTGAGCGAGATCGGTGTGTCGATGCTATATCGAAACAGCTCGCCGGCCTCCATCGCGAGCGCCGCTGAGCTGACCCCCTCCTGAAGCTCAAGGTCCGATGCTGCCTCAGAGATCGGGGGCGCCGGCGACGGCATCATGGCTCCGAACGGTTTCATGGCCGGCGCGGCTTTTGCCCGTTCCCCCAGTCTCCGAGCCATCGCGCGCGGTTCCGCCATCGCCTGCTCGTGCACCTGAGGCCGCAGCGACTCGTACAGCTCGGAGACCACGACCGGTCGCTTGACGAACAGCGGCTCGTACAGGTCCATCCTGAACGAGATCGGCCGGCCGGAGACCAGGGACAACGTGATGCCGTTCCAATCCTCGTCCGTCGTGTTTTCCACGATCGCCCACCCCTGCAGATATGGCGGCTTGGTCTCGGAAAGCGCCAGGCGATAGCTGGTCTTCCAGACAGGCGTCTCGACGATGTAGCCGACGCGCACGCGCCGGCGGCCTGCGCCGTCGAATTCGAGCCTTACGGACTTCTTCTGAAGGTCGTGACTCGACGCCAAAACCTCGAGAGCCTGCCGCAACTCCGCCTTGAGCTGCTCGTTGGTGATCTGGATCCGCTGGACCTGGCTCAAGGGGATGGAGCGGAGGCCGTCACCGGTCAAGATATTCAGGTACTCGACCTCCCCCACGTCCTTGTCGCTCACTTTTTCTCGTTTCTTCTCGACCCCGATGACGACCCCAGCGACCGGGTTCGGCGTGGCGGCCTCGATTCGCTCGCCGCGGATTTGCTCGAGCAACTGGCCCAGGCCGGGGTGCGTCGTCAGGTCCACCGCGAAGCTCTTGAGCGTCTTGGTGATCGGGTCGCGGGAGTCATAGGTCACCGTCCCGACCTGACCACCGTCGAAGTCCTGGATAACCATGCTCTTGAGCAGATCGTTGATAGTGTCCACCTTGAAGCGCAGCTCTACATCGGAGCGGCCCTCGATGGACCCGTCGCGCTGGAAGTAGCCGACACCGCTGGAGTACAGCACAACCTCGGAGAGCGGCAGGGCCTGTTGGACCGCCGCCTTGGCGGCAACTTCACTGACAGATTCCTGGGCCGACGCTACCAGGCCGATAGACACGAGCAATACCGCACTCAACAGCCACACCAAACGTTTCATGTTTCGTCTCCTCATCGGATGCCCTGACGCCCTGTCCCCGCTGCCTGCCGATTGCGCGATCCGGAGACGCGCGCGGCAGGGGCCAAGCGGAGGATCCCTCGTGAACCGTTAGCTGCCCACACCGATGTTCAGACAGGCAGCGAAGTGGGAAAGTTCCCGATAAACTTCCCAAACGACTTCCGGCAGAGAGTCGGTGGTCGGCGACCGTCGAGAGGGGGGGCAGCTCGGTAATCGCCGTGCCCTCTGACGCCCCCCGGCCGTCACGCCCGTGGCAAGAGGCGCACGCCGTGTCGTAGAGCTCCCGGCCGTTGTCGGCAGCGCATGACGAGATGCTTCCCAGCGCGCAGAAAACGAACACCGCCCATGAGAGCTTCATCCAACCCCCTCTTTCCGGTAGGTGGTGGTGAGTGAGTGATAGTGTGAGGGGGCAAATGCGGTGTCAATTCTCGTCCTTTACATCGGATTATTCAAGAATGTTTTGCCGGTTCGGCGGGCAGGCATCTGCGAGGCTGACACAGGTGGTTGAAACAGCAGGCGAGTGTCGGAATCCGGAGTGCAGAGTGCGGAGCGCAAGAGCTGCAAGGGGGGGCGAACGGCGGACATGCACCGCTTGTTGCCTGAACGGAGCGACCGCAAGATTGGGAAGAGGGGGGTCACGCCTTATGGAACGAACTGCCTTTGCCGGCCAAGCCGTAGGGCCTAATGACAACCTTCTGTTCCGGATCGCTCACGACATGGCCGATCGGCATCGATTCTCTCCCGTGTCGCTTGACGATGGCCTGAAATGCGTCGGCGTCGCTCTCGGAGAGAACGGCACAGAAGCCGATCCCCATGTTGAAGACTCGAAACATCTCCTCATCGGGGAGATTGCCCGATCTCTGGATCAGGGAAAATATCGATGGTATCGGCGGGAGTTGGTCGATGACATACCCGATGTCTGCCTGCTCCGGATTCAATCGCAATAGGTTCAGTAGCCCGTCGCTTGTGATGTGGGCGAGACCCTTGATCGAAAGGCCCCCCTCGATCGCCTCCATCACCTCCGGCACATAGATGGAGGTCGGCTCGAGCAGCTCTTCTCCAAGCGTCCGCCCTAGCTCTGCGAACCTGGTGTCCACCGTGTACTGCTGTTGTCCGAAGAGGACCCTTCTGGCGAGCGTCAGGCCGTTGCTATGAATCCCGCTGCTGCGAATCCCGATCACCACATCGCCGGGAGTCACCTCCCTGCCGATGATCAGCCTGCCCAGCGGAACATGGCCCACGCACATCCCAACGAGATCGAATCCCCATCCTTCCCTCTCCGAGGCGATCATCTCGCGCACCTGTGCGATCTCGCCGCCGCAGATAGCGACGCTCGCGAGGCGTGCTCCCTCTTTGAGGCCGCGCATCAGTTGGTCGAGGAGATCCGGATTCGCCTCCTGCACCGCGATGTAATCAAGGAAGGAGATCGGGCGGGCGCCAACGCAGAGCACGTCGTTGGCATTCATGGCGACACAGTCGATCCCGAGCGTGTCGTATTTCTGCATCATCTGAGCGATGATGATCTTTGTGCCAACCCCGTCCGTAGACAGGGCCAGTCCCGTCCCGTGACCGATATCGATGACGTTCGCAAAGAAGCCGATCGGCAGAACCGGTTGGCCGATATCCCGCACGAACGCAAACGTCTGGCTTGCTGTCTCAATGAGCCGCGAAAGTGCCTTCTCCTCCCGTTCGACATCGACACCGGCGGCACGGTAGCTTGATAACCTGTTTGTATGCTCCTTCATCGCCTACGTCACCTACATACGCGTGCGAGTCGTTCGTGGTGAACCTGTCGAATCGCGCCGCAGACGGGCGCACATCAGCAATGTTTTCCAACAGTAAGAGATTGAGACGTGCCCGTCAAGCACTATCGTCCCGACGGTACTGTCCTAATTTCGATTCACATGATGGCAAACTGGGGAACTTGCGTTGAGCGGTCATTGCGAGCGACCAACGGGAGCGCGGCAATCTCTCCGTTCTTGGGGCTGCGAAGAACGGTGGGATTGCGGAGCCTGCCCTGA
>JACPQX010000030.1 GCA_016190255.1 Candidatus Methylomirabilis oxygeniifera
GCTCGCCGAGGACCCGAGGACGCTCCACCGCGAGCTCGACTGGGTCATCAAGCGCGAGCTCATCGACTCCTACATCAGCCGCAAGGGCTGCTCCTTCGATGACCAACGCGTCTTCATGATGGATTTGCAGTACCATGACGTCAAGCGAACCCGAGGGCTCTATTACCTCATGCTGCGGGACGGCCTGATCGATCGGGTGATCACAGACGCGGAAATCGAGGGCGCGATGACGACCCCGCCCCAGACGACCCGGGCCAAAGTTCGCAGCGACTTCATCAAATTCGCCAATGAGAAGAACAAGTCGTACGACGTGGGATGGAGCTACCTGAAGCTGAACGACCGGTACCAGCGCACCATCCTCTGTAAGGATCCGTTCAAGCCTTGGGATCCTCGTGTGGAAGAGTTGATCAGCTCGTCGTGAGAAGCGTTCAGCGTTCAGCAATCAGCGCTCAGGTTTCATTGTCTCTGGCTGACCGCTGACGGCTGAATGCTGGTGCTCAGGTGTTGACCCGAGGGGTGGCAGCGGCCATCCCTCTTGTGTTTCCGCCCGTGGCGGGTGGAACCTGAGAAAGGAGCGGTCGGGTGGACGTGAAGGTTAAGGCGCAGGATCTGCTCTCCTATGAAGGAGATTCCCTCGTCGTGAATCTCTTCGAAGGAGTGAAACAGCCTGGCGGCGCGACTGGGGCCGTAGATAAGGCACTCTCAGGTGCGATCGTCGCGGCGATCCGCAGGCAGGAGTTCAGCGGAAAACTTCATGAGCGACTCCTCCTCCACACCTTTAGTCGGCTTCCTGTATTGCAGGTGCTCGTGATCGGGCTCGGCAAGCAGGGGGAGTTCGGGGTCGATCGGATCCGCTCGGCCTCTGCAGAGGCCCTACGCCGTTTACGTCAAGCGGGAGCCAGGCGAGTGGGCTCTGTCGTCCACGGGGCCGGTGCCGGGGGGATAGATGCAACGCAAGCAAGCGCGGCCGTGACGGAGGGGGCGCTGCTCGGTCTCTACCGTTTCGGGAAATACAGGAGGGCGACTGAGGATGGAGAAAGGGGGCTCCAGCAACTCACTCTGCTGGAGCGCGACAGAAACAAGATCGGTTCGCTGGAGGAGGGGGTTCGCCTGGGCAGAATCTTAGCCGAGGCGACCATCTTTGCCCGGGACATGGTGAACGAGCCGGCTAACGCATTGACACCCTCGGAACTGGCGGGTCGGGCCAAGAAGATGGCGGGCGGACTTGGTGTGGCCTTCAAGACGCTGGAGCGTGCCGAGATGAAACGGCTCGGCATGGGAGCGCTTCTGGGGGTCGCCCAGGGGAGCGAGCATCCGCCCAAGCTGATCGTGGTAACCTACCGGGGTGCCAGGGGGAAAGGCAGGGGGCTGCGTCTCGGCCTTGTCGGCAAGGGGATCACCTTTGATTCCGGAGGGATCTCGATCAAGCCCAGCGAGGGGATGGAGGCAATGAAAGGCGACATGGCCGGCGGGGCGGCGGTCCTCGCGGCGATCAAAGGGATCGCGGAGCTGAGGCTGCCTGTGAACGTGACGGCCGTCGTGCCGGCCACGGAGAACCTGCCGAGCGGAACGGCCCAGCGCCCTGGAGACATCGTCAAGACGATGAACGGGAAGACGATCGAGGTGATCAATACCGACGCCGAAGGGCGCCTGATCCTGGCCGATGCCCTGTGCTATGCGTGCGACGCGGGCGTGACTCATCTCGTGGATGTCGCCACGCTGACTGGTGCCTGCGTCGTTGCCCTGGGGTCGGTTCGCACTGGCGCCTTCACGAACAATCGGGACCTGATGCGGCGGGTCCGGGAGGCCAGCGAGATCTCCGGTGAGAAGCTGTGGGAACTACCCTTGGATGATGAGTACAGCGAGCAGATCAAGAGCGACTACGCGGACATGAAGAACGTCGGCGGGCGGAAGGCGGGCGCCATTACAGCCGCCAAGTTCCTGGCGAACTTCGTCGGCAAGACGCCATGGGTTCACCTGGACATCGCCGGGACCTCGCAGGCCGAGAAGGAGCAGGGGTATCAGCCAAAAGGGGCCACAGGAGCGATGGTCCGAACGCTGATCACTCTGGCGATGGGCTTCGCCGGGTCGAAGCAGGCGTGACCACATTGGAGATCGGAGAGCGCCGTTCGACCTTAGCTGTTCATACGGCCACGCACGTGACAGTTCTGGTGACCCCCTTGAGGGTGCGGATTCTCGAAAGCACGATCGCGCCGACCGCGCCGATATCACTTGCCTCGACGCATGCGATCACGTCGTAGGGCCCCGTCACGGCGTGAGCGGACTTTACCCCTTTGATCTTTTGTAGCGCCTTCACGATCTTGGCCGTCTGATCCGATGCACCCTCGATCAGGACGTATGCAGTCGTCGTCATCACCGGTCCCTCCTCTAGAGGGGTCAAGGAAATACTGTAGAGGGGCCAGGGTGTCGGGAAGCCCCAAGCCTCTCCTACCTTCCGGGCCCCGTCTTTACTCTCTTAGTCAGTGAACGTACGTGTTCCCAATCGTAGAGCATGGCGTCGCAATCATCTATACGATACATTCCTGATCGACGCAAGGGGAAAAGATGAGGCAGACCCATTGACGGGCGGGGGATGGCGTGCTGCCGTCTACTCCCGGGCCGGCCTCGTCTAACTGTCTGGAGCCTGGTCGGGCTTCATGCTCATGAGTCCACCCGACGTAGACAGATCGTCACGAGAGCCGAGCCAGAACCGTCGGCGGAAGGTCACGTCTTCCGGTGAAGCAATCTACACTTCAAGCTTCTTGATTGCCTCTCTCTCGAACTTTTTTTTCTTCTCCAGCGTCAATGCGTTTAGTCTTCTGCCCCTGTACATTAAGGCCCTCGGGGGGACCGTGTCCCAGATCGGCGGGATCATGGGGACCTATAGCCTCACGGCCATCCTGGCCCAACCGCTGGCCGGAGCCCTGGCTGACCGATTCGGGCGCAAACGGTTCCTCCTGCTGGGATCGGCGTTAGGGGTACTGGCAGCGATCGGCTTCGCCTTCTCCTCTCGATTAGACTTCAGATTCTTCCTGCTCCGCCTGATCCAGGGTGTTGGCTACTCTGCGTTCTACATCTCCAACCTGACCATTGTTGCCGATATGGTTCCGGAGAGCCGTCGGGGTGAAGCCGTGGGACTGTTCGGAATCTCCGGACTCATCACGATCGCCCTTTCTCCGGCCCTGGGTGAGCGGCTCGTGCAGGTGTCGGGATTCCCCGCCTTCTTCCTTGCGGCGGCCGCCGTCGCGGCCGCAGCGCTTCTGGTCAGCCTTGCCTACGACGGTCCACGGGGGTCCGATAAGGCTTCCGTCGAGCCGAGCCTCTCATCTCTGATCCCGTCGGCGCGGATCATGCCCCCGATAGTTCTCTCGTTTGTCTTCGGCGTGGCCTCAGGGACTGTCTTTGTGTTTCTGCCCACGCATGCCATGCAGGTCGGACTCTCCCGAATAGGCGCCTTCTACATAGCGTACAGCACGGCAGCCATCGGCATCCGCCTGACCTGCGGGCGACTCTCCGATCGATGGGGGCGGCTGCATGTGATCCTGCCTGCCCTGTTGCTGATGGCGTCGGGCTCTCTCGGACTTGTCTGGCTTGCGACTCCGGTCGGGCTGCTGGTGGTTGGGGCGCTCACCGGAATGGCGCACGGCCTCCTCTTTCCGGCCCTGAGCGCGTACGTGATCGACCTCTCGGGGTCGGAGGAACGGGGGCAGGCCCTTGGTGCCTTTAGCACCGCGATCCTTTTGGGGAGCGGCCTGGCGTCGTTCGTCTTCGGAGTGGTGGCGGAGCACCTCGGCTACCCTCCGATATTCCTGGCCGCCTCGGGGATCGCTATCGCAGCATTTGTGGGTTTTCAGCGTCTTGGCCAGCGTTGAACCGCGCTGTGTCTGGCGACGGTGATAGTAATCTCTCTCCTCCGAGGGCCCACTCCCTCCCTCAAAACGCTTGCAGGTTCTTCATCCCTCTGGTAGCCTCCCAACAGATCGGCTTGGCCGTGCACGTCATGGCGCGATTCAACAGATGACGCCGCACAACCGGATACGACCGAAGCGTGGTTCCGGGATGGGAGTGTTCGTGTCTGAGACAAAGGAGGCAACCGATGGCGGCAAAGAAGATTCTCATGATTGTGGGGGATTATGTCGAGGACTATGAGGCGATGGTCCCATTTCAGATGCTGACCATGGTCGGCCACACGGTTCATGCGGTCTGCCCGGGCAAGAAGACCGGCGAGACCGTGCGGACAGCCGTGCACGATTTCGAGGGAGACCAGACCTACAGCGAAAAGCGGGGTCATAACTTCGCCATCAACGCCTCCTTCGAGGGTGTCAGGCCCAGCAATTATGATGCGTTGGTGATTCCAGGGGGGCGCGCACCCGAATACCTCCGCCTCAACGAGAAGGTGTTGGATATCGTTCGGCAATTCGCGAAAGCCAACAAACCGATTGCCTCCATCTGTCATGGACTGCAGGTATTGGCTGCGGCTGGGGTGCTCAAGGGTAAACTCTGCACGGCCTACCCGGCCGTCAAGCCTGAGCTGATGCTGGCCGGCGCTAGGTGGGGGGAGGTCAACCAGACCTTCTCCAATGCATATGTGGATGGGAACCTCGTCACGGCCGCCGCCTGGCCCGCCCATCCCGAATGGATGCGAAAGTTCTTGGACGTGCTGGGCAGCAAGATCGAGCCGTAGAGACGTACAATCCGTTTCTATCATGGGCCTCGTCTTGGCACACCTTGAAGATGAGGTCTCGGATGACTTCGCGCCTTTCAGCGGCTTGCAATGACAAAGCAAGTGTATCAGGTGCCCGGTTGTCCTTGGGAAGGAGGAAAGGAGTTGTGGAGGATCAAGTGTTAGCAACAAACCAAACAAAGAGGATCGCGCTCATCGCTCACGACAATAAGAAGCAAGATCTGCTGGCATGGGCGAGCTTCAACAGAGATCTCTTGGCGCAACACGAGTTGTATGCGACAGGAACAACCGGCAGACTCCTAGAGGAGGAACTCGATCTCAAGATTATCAAGTTCCAGAGCGGAGCGATGGGCGGTGACCAGCAAATCGGGGCCAAAATCTCACAGGGCGAGATCGACTTTTTGATCTTTTTCTGGGACCCTCTGAAACCGATGCCCCATGATCCAGATGTGAAAGCTCTCTTACGGATCGCTGTGGTCTGGAACATTCCCGTTGCCTGCAATCGAGCGTCCGCTGATTTCATAATTTCATCGCCACTGATGTCTGGAGAATACCAGCGTCTCCTTCCTAGTCATCAGGATCGAGACGAACGGTTGGAAAGACACTCCATAAGCTGACAGTGGAGATTGTGCACTCGCCCCGCGTCGTTCGGATTGGCGGATGTTGTGTACTGGCTTCGTAATCCGATACCGCGCTTAGCCGGACGCGTTGTCTCACTGCGTCCAGTGTTTCGGCCCTCAGTCGGTTCGGCGTTATGGAGTGGAGGGAACTATTCCCCTTGTCCAGGTTACGGTTCGCCTCCCTGTTTATTGCTGCGGTGATGGTCTCGGGGGTGATGGGATATCACGTTCTCGAGGAGTACACGTGGCTTGAGTCTTTGTACATGACTGTCATTACCCTTTCCACTGTAGGTTATCGTGAAGTCAGGCCCCTCAGCCCTACCGGGCAGATCTTTACGATCCTGCTCCTGGTGGGAGGCGTGGGGGTGGTCTTTTACACGGCGATAGCAGTTGCCGAAAAAGTCGTACAAGGAGAGTTTCAGCAATTCTTTGGGAGGAGACGAATGGAGAAGAAGATCGGCTCCCTGACGGACCATTACCTCGTGTGTGGGTTTGGGCGGATCGGGGAGGTAGTCTGCCGCGAGCTGGCTTCCAAGCCGGTCCCGTTCGTGGTCGTTGAGCAGCAGGAGGAGCGGGCCCAAAAGGCGGAAGAGGCACACCACTGCGTGTTACAGGGAGACGCCTCTGACGAGAAGGTCCTTGCTGCGGCCGGCGTGATGCGGGCGAAGGGTCTCTTTGCCGCTCTGCCGACCGATGCGGACAATGTCTTTGTGACCCTTACCGCAAAGGAGCTCAATCCCTCCCTGTTCGTCGTCGCGCGGGCGGACAGCGAACGTAGTGAAAGAACGCTCACACACGCCGGGGCCGATAAGGTCATCTCTCCCTACGCCATGGGGGGACACCGCATGGCCCATGCGGCGCTGCGCCCTGCTGTAGTTGACATCATCGAGCTGGCCACGCATTACCAAAGCCTGGAGTTGCAACTCGAGGAGATCGGCGTGCCTCCGCATTCTCCCTGTGATGGGGTCACTCTCCGCGATTCGGGGTTGCGCGAGCAGCTCGGGGTCATCGTGGTAGCGATCAAGCGGGCCTCTGGCAAGATGATCTTTAACCCTCCCGCCGATGAAAGGATCGAGGCCGGGGATCGTCTGGTTGCCTTGGGAGAGGCCATGCGGCTGAAGGAATTGGAACGGAAAGTGGGGCTGGCTCAGTGACTCGGTTTACAATGAGAACGGCCCCTTGGGCTGGAGGCTTCATCGTCCCCTCATCCCTGCCTTCTCCCCTTAGGGGAGAAGGGGACGCTGAGAGGGAGGTTGGGGGAGGGCCTTTAAGGGAAGGTGATTGAGGAGCACGGGTCATGGTGATGCGATGGGATGAGATGATGACGGGCCCCTGGTTCTGGGGGTGGGGGATTCTCTGGATGGCCATGTTCACGGCCTTCTGGGTCTTGGTGCTGCTGGGGATGGCCCTTCTGGTTCGTCGGCTCTGGCGGGCCGGTTTGGGGGTCTGGAGCGTGCAGCCGCCGGAGGACTCGGCCATGGAGATCCTCAAGAAACGGTACGCCAGGGGCGAGATAGGCAAGGAGGAGTTCGAGGCTAAGAAGCGCGACCTAGCCTGAGGCAGGTCGGGGGAGGAGGGTGAGATGATGTATGTGGTCGAGACCGAGAAGCCGTTCGATGTCGCAGTGAAAGACCTCGAGGAAGCGGTGAAGCGGAACAGGTTCGGCGTGCTCCACATCCATGACCTCAAAAACACGCTGAAGGAGAAGGGGATCGACTTTCCCAACGCCTGCAAAATCCTTGAGGTCTGCAATCCGCAACGGGCGACCGAGGTGCTGACCCATGATATGACCATGAACCTTGCCCTGCCGTGCCGAATCTCCGTGTACCAGGAGAGAGGGAAAACCAAGATCGGGATGGTTCGGCCCACGGCGCTTTTTGCTTTTTCCCAAGCGCCGACAGGTTGCGATCCGTCGCCGAGGAGGTCGAGCGGGAAACGATCAAAATGATCGACGAGGCGAAGTAGCCGGCGGCCAGTGGCATGGAGAGATTGGATGTACTTCGCTGATCTAACCAGAAAGAGCGATTGGCTTTCTGAGGTTGGAGCGAAGGCGAGAATCATGGCGCAAGACCATCTCCGAGATGGCATGAGGAGGGGTCGCCTGCTCGACATCCGGCGGGCCATTGGCGCGGTGGCGATCCTGCTGGCAACACTTTTCTGTCGCGCGCCCGCGTCGGCCTACGAAGTCTGGGTCACGAATCAGGGCTTGGACAAGATTCAGGTCATCGACGGCGCGACACTCCGGGAGGTTGCCAGCCTCTCGACCGACAGCAAGCCGCACAACATTGAGTTCAGCCCTGACTTCACGAGGGCGTACGTGTCGAACGTCGGCGCCGGGACACTTGCGGTGATCGATGTCGTCCTGCGCAAGACGATCGCCACGATCCCGACAGGCAAGGGGGCGCACGGCGCCAACCGATCGCCGACCGGGCGCCTCCTGTACGTGACCAACACCGCTGACGAGACGATATCGGTCATCGACACCTCAACGCTGAAGGTCGTGAGGACTGTTGCCGCTGGCCGTATCCCATCGGTCGCGGCCTTTACGCCGGATGAAAAGAAGGCCTATGTCGCCAATGTGAGCGGAAGTCTGTCGGTCATCGATGTGCAGAAGGCGGAAGTGGTTGGTGAGGTGTCCGGCCTCAAGGGGGCCATCGTCCTTGCGATCTCAAACGATGGCAAGAAAGTCTATGTCGCCAGAGGGTTTGAGAATGCGGTGAGCGTGGTTGACACGACGGTCGATCGCGTCCGATCGACCGTTCCTGCAGGGGAGGACGCCCACTCGGTCTGGATCACCCCTGATGGGAAGTTTGTCTGGGTGGTGAATCGGTTGTCCAACACGATTTCGGTTGTTTCGACCGATCGGGATCGGGTGGTCCGAACCCTCAGGAAGGTGGGTGTTAGACCGGATATTCTTGCCTTTTCCCCAGATGGCAGGAGGGCGTTCGTCACGCTTCGGGGCAAGGCGGCAACGGGTGATCCGAAACTGCTTTCGGGCAGCGAGCCCGGCCTTTCGGTCATCGACGTTGCATCCGGCAAGGTGGTGGCGAAGGTGAGACTCGGCGGTGATCCGCACGGCGTAGCCGTAAGACCCTAAGGCCCGCTCGCGACAACCGAGATCCTCCCATGCAGATGCTCTCGATTGGTGGCCATTGTCGCTCATCCAGTCGGCCCAGGTGCCGCTGAGACTGTCATGGAACTCCTTCGAACGAGGCTGTTCCGAAACCCCAGAGCGGCGCTGGGAGCGATTATTCTCTTCACCGTCGTCGTGAGGTTGGGATTTTGTCTGGTGGTGTACCCCGCGCTCTCTGACGTGCCATCCGTGCAAGGTCATGACCGCTACGACAACATCGCGAGAAATCTTCTTCACGGGTCCGGGTATGCCCTTGATCCGGCAGGGCCACCGACGATCAAACGGCTTCCACTCTATCCCATCCTCCTCTACGTGATATACGCCGCTGTCGGAGAACACTTCTGGGCAGTGCAGCTCGCTCAGGTGTGCCTTGCCGCGGTGACGGCTTGGCTGATCTTCCTGATCGGCAGGACGCTGTTCTCTGACATCGTCGGGCTGCTGGCCGCCGCGGTCTTCTCCGTGCATCCTCATCTCGTCCACTATACGGCGCGCCCGTACACCGAAACCCTCTACGTGTTCCTGATCTGTCTGCTCGCATACCTGCTGCTCGACATCCCCGGACCGGCTCCTCGAAAGAGCGGCCTCATTGCGGGAGCCGTCTTCGGCCTGACGCTTTTGACGAAAGGAGTGGCAATCGGCCTCCCGGCCTTCTTTTTCCTTGGATGCCTCCTCGATCCCTCTCATCGAAGATCACTCTCTCCGCTAGCGAGATATCTTTTCTTTTTCTTGATAGGGACCGCCATCATCGTCTCGCCCTGGGCCTACCGAAACTATCTCCTCACCGGCAGGGCGATCCTGACCTCAACCTGGGAAGGCGCCCCGTTGTACCACGGCCTGTACGTCTCCTCCCATCTCGGCGACGGACGGACACCAGGTGCGCTGGACAGGGCGGCCTCTCTCGAGCGTCAGCAGTTCGTTGGAGAACAGCTCGGTCGCAATCAGAATCCCGTCGATGAATATCGCGCCGATCGTCTGGCCTATACCGTGGCGTTCAAGAAAATCCTTGGCAGCCCGTCTAAGGCGGCGATGCTTTTCCTGCGGAACCTCTTTCTTGTCTGGTTCCTGACCCGAACGACATTCTTCTTGTACCTCGGCCTTATCGTCCATCTTTCACTCCTGGGGCTTTCTCTGTATGGGCTCGCGTGGATGGTCCGCCACGATCGGGGGGGGCTCGGAAAGGTCTGGGCGATTGGCAGTCTGATCATCTACTTCAATGTGATCTACGCGATCGCGTACCCGTTTGTCCGCTACATCCTGCCCGTGGTGCCCCTCGTGACGGTTCTGGCGGCCTTTGGCCTGGCGAAAATCCTGGGGCTTGAAGGCCCTTCACGCTCTATCCAACCTGAATCGGGCACGAACGCGCCCTCTGCAGGGCTGATTCCCCGTCTCAGAGGCAAGTGGTTGGCGTCAGGTTCCGGTCAACCTGGAGCGACCAAGACCAGTCATATGTGTCCTTCTTGATAAGGACAAGATGAGTATGGTGTGGGCCAACACAGTTCCCCTTCTGTTTCAGAATCAGGTGGCGAGGTACGGGAATCGGGTCGCCTTGCGGAAGAAGGGGTTAGGCCGCTGGAAGGAGATCTCATGGCGCGAGTACGGCCAGCGGGTGCGGGAGGTCGCCGCGGGGCTGGTCGCCCTCGGGCTGCGGCGCGGCGAGTGCGTCTCGATCATCGCCGAGAACCGCCCAGAGTGGCTGTACAGCGATCTGGGGATCATGGCGGCCGGCGGGGTCACCGTGGGCATCTACACGACGAGCTCGCCGGAGCAGTGCGCGTATATCCTGAGCCACTCCGAGGCGCGATTCCACATCGTCGAGGATGAGGAGCAGCTTGACAAGGTCCTCCGGGTCAGGGACCGGCTCCCGTTGCTGGAAAGGATCATCGTCATTGACCTGAAGGGGCTCCGGAAGTTTCAGGATCCGATGGTGATCAGCTTCGAGCAGCTCCTCTCCGGAGGCCGGGAGTACGACGCTGCCCGGCCAAGCTGGTTCCGGCAGAGCTTAGAGGAGGGGAAACCGGAAGACGTTGCGATCTTCGTTTATACGTCGGGGACGACAGGCCCGCCGAAAGGCGCCATGCTCTCTCACGAGACCATTCTCTTCAGCACGACGCTCTTGGAGCGGATCGGCTCCATACGAGAGACTGACGAGACGATCTCCTACCTGCCCCTTGCCCATATCGCTCAAAGGCTGCTGAGCACCTTCGGGCAGATCCGTTATGGCTACATCGTGAACTTCGCCGAGAGCCTGGACACGTTTCCATATGACCTGCGCGAGGTCTCTCCGCAGATCTTCTTTGGTCCGCCACGGATCTGGGAGAAATTCTACTCCGCGATAACCCTCCGGATGGAGAAGGCGACATGGCTCAAGCGCCGAGTCTATCGGGCAGCCGTGGCAATCGGCAATCGCGCGGCGAAGCGCCGGCTCCGCGGAGAGGCAGTGCCGTCGTCGCTCCGCCTGGCCGATCTCCTCGCGCGTCTGGCGATCTTTTGGAAACTCAAACAGCACCTTGGACTGGACCGGGCCCGGTACGTCCTTTCCGGCGCTGCCCCGATCTCTCCCGGTCTGCTGGAGTTCTTCCAGAGCATCGGCATCCCGATCAAGGAGAGCTATGGCCAGACGGAGAATTGCGGGCCGGCCACCGCCCACCTGGGAGACCGGATCAAGCTGGGGACCGTGGGGCAGGCAATCCCGGGCTGCGAGGTGAAGATCGCTGAGGATGGGGAGATCCTTCTGCGAGGACGGAACGTCTTCCAGGGCTACTTCAAAGATCCCCAGGCGACAATAGAGGCGCTGCGAGACGGCTGGCTCTACACCGGTGACGTAGGCGAATTGGACTCGGAACAGTTCCTTACGCTCACCGATCGCAAGAAGGATCTCATCATCACCGCGGGCGGAAAGAATATCGCGCCGCAACCGATTGAGAACCAACTCAAGGCGAGTCCGTACGTCGCTGACGCCGTGGTGATCGGTGACCGACGGAAGTACCTGACAGCCCTGATCGTCATCGATGAGGAGACCGTCGCCAACTTTGCCCAGGAGCAGCGGATTCCCTTCACGACCTTCAGTGATCTATCGAGGAAACGGGAGGTGTACACGCTGATCAGCGACGAGGTGGATCTGGTGAACAACACCCTCTCGCAGGCGGAGAAGATCAAGAAGTTCTCAGTCCTGGACAAGAAGCTCGATCCGGAAGACGGAGACGTCACACCCACTATGAAGGTCAAGCGAAAAGCGATCAGCGAGCGCCATCGGGACTTGATCGAGTCGATGTACGAGTAGGGATGTCCTGCCCGAAGATGCGGGGCACCGCGCGTGACGGTGCGTGGGAAGCGATCGCCCTTCGGTGACGTGACCGGAATCATCGCCAGCGCTTTTTCTTTTTGTGGCGCGTAACCCCCTTCGGAGCGACCTCGGTCGCGATGCCGAGGTAGTGGTTCCGCACATCCTGGTTGTCGAGAAGGCTCTCGGCCTCGTCCGACAGGACGATTCGGCCAGCCTCCAATAGATAGCCGTAGTGAGCGATTTGAAGCGCCATCTTGGCGTTCTGTTCCACCAGCAGGATGGTCGTCCCCTCCTCGTTGATCGTCTTGATGATCTGAAAGACCTCTTTGACCATGGCCGGGGCCAAGCCCAGGGATGGTTCGTCGAGGAGCATCAGCCTCGGATTCGCCATCAGGCCCCGGCCGATGACCAGCATCTGCTGCTCTCCGCCGGAGAGGGTACCGGCCAGTTGATACAGCCGCTGCCCAAGGACAGGGAAATAGTTCAAGACTCTGGCGCGATCGCGCCGCAGGTCATGCACGTCCCGACGGACGTACGCACCCATGAGCAGATTCTCATCGACCGTCAGCTCTTCAAAGATCGCGCGGCCCTCCTGGATATACGTGATCCCACGTCGAACGATCTGCTCGGGGTTCAGGCCGTTCAACCGCTTCCCCATGAATTCGATGACTCCCGTGTCCGGCTGGTCTTCCAAGAGGCCGCAGATCGTCTTCAGAATCGTCGTTTTGCCTGCGCCATTGCCGCCAAGCAGCGTGACAATGCGCCCTTCCGGCACCTCCAACGAGACCCCATTGATCGCGCGGACCGGGCCGTAGTAGATCTCGATGTTGCTGATCCTCAGCACCTAACCCGCCTCCGACAGTTGCTCTTTCGACTTGGAGGGGAGTGTGGCGGTCCAGGAAACGAGCATAGCAAGGCGCTGGCCCAGGGGCCGCACCCGCTTCGCGGGTACCCGTCGTACATTATCGAGTACGTCGCAGGGAGTGTCCCTGAGGCCAGCAACGCTGCTAGGCGAAGTTAACTGGACCGGCAGCGTCCTCCGCGCCCAGATAGGCCCTCTGCACCTCGGGGTGCTCCAGGATCATCTCCGGCGAGCCCTCGGCGATCTTTTCCCCGTAGTTCAGGGCAATCACCGTCTCCGAGATCCGCATGACCAGGCCCATGTCGTGTTCCACCAGTAAGATGGTGACCCCAAGCTCATCGCGGATATCCTCGATCCAGACCTTCAGGTCCCCCTTCTCCTCCGCGCTCATCCCTGAGGATGGCTCGTCCAGTAGGAGCAGTTCCGGCTCCATCGCCAACGCCCGGCCCAACTCGACGAGCTTGCGGGTGCCGTAGGGCAGGTTGGCGACGACTTGGTCGCGGGCCGATTGCAGCTCCAGAAACTCGATGATGCGCTCTACCTGCTCCCGGTGACGCAACTCTTCACGGACAGTCCAAGGGGAAAAGACGGCTGCTCCTAACAGGTCGACTTTCATGCGACAGTGCCGGCCCAGCAGCAGGTTTTCCAGGGTGGTCATACGGGAGAACAGTTCAGGGTTCTGAAACGTTCTGGCGATCCCGAGCGTAGCCACCTGATGCGGGCGGAGCGTGAGAAGGTCCACTCCGTTGAAGAAGATGCGACCACGATCGGGTCGGCAGATCCGACTGATGCAATTGATGAGAGTGGTCTTGCCCGCCCCGTTCGGGCCGATGATCGACGAGATGGTCCCCCGCATGATCGTGAAGCTGACGTCCTTCAGGGCGACCACGCCGCCGAACTGTAGGGAGAGATCTTCTACCCGAAGAAAGGTCGAAGGGTCACCGGTCAAGGCATTCAAGGGTGAGGGAGGGGCGTCCGGATCGAACCCGCTTTCTCGTTCCAAGGTGTCGGGCAATCACTCGTCCAACGTGATCCAGTCACTGATCCTGACGAACTCGCCCTTCTCGGCCTTTGTGAAGAAGATGGAGTTTTGCCCTTGCCGCTTATCAGGCCCCCAGGTGATGTTATGGGTCATGACCCCGCTCCAATTCTTGAACGTCTCCAGAGCCTTGACCAGCTTCTCTCTGGTCAGGTCGCGACCTGCCCGCCTGAGAGCTTCAGCCATGATTTCAGCCATGGCGTACCCTCCAACGGAGAAACCTCCGATCCGTTCGTTCGGCAGATACTTTTTCATAAACTCCCGATACGGTTCGGCCTCTGGGGAGTTGTAGAGCGTATAGGAGGAGGCAACAATGGCGCCTTCCCAGGTTTCGCCCGCCAACTTGAACATCACCGGATCCAGGTTCACCAAGCTGCTCACCCACTTCGGCTTATAGCCGATCTTGGCGGCCTCTTTCAGGAGGGCGGCCGTCGGCTTGGAACTCGACCAGAGGAGGACCGTGTCGGCCTCGGATCGCAAGAGCTTTATCGCGTGGGAGGCATAGTCGGTGTCGGTTCGTTCGTACGAGACGGTGGCGATCGGGGCGGAGCCCATCCTTTTGACCATGTCGGTGACGCCGTCCAGCCCCTCCTTCCCGAACGGGTCGTTCTGATAAAAGACAGCGATCTTCTTCGCTTTGAGCTGCTCAGCCGCATACTTTGTCAGCAGCCTGGATTCGACGGCATAGTTGGTTGACTGCGCGAAGAGGTATCTCTTTGGGGGGGTTGCCCACCCGCTGTAGCCGCTCGCGGGTGAGACGTGTGGAACCTTGTGTTCGTTCAAATAATCCATGACCGCCAGGCCTGTCGGCGTTCCAAGGCCGCCCACAAATGCGAACACCTTGTCGCGCTCAACCAGCTCCTTCACCACGACACGAGTGTTGGCCGGGTTGTAACCATCGTCCCGGATCAACAGTTCAATCTTCCTCCTGTGGATGCCACCCCGGTCGTTGACCATCTTGAAATACGCCTCTATCGTTCGCCCCAGGGCGGCATATGGCGCAAGCGGACCGGACAGCGGCTGGTAGGTGCCAAGCTTGATCGTGGTGTTTGTCACGCCCACCTCAGCGGCGAAAAGGGGGGTCGAGCCACCGAGTCCAACGAACAGGCAACAGATCAGCAATCCAACAGTTCGAGTTGGCCAGCCGGTCCGATCTGCTCGCTTCACGCGTCCTCCTTGGTTGGATGGAGAGTTACACTCGACGTCTATAGTGCCGACCCATCAGGCCGCTCGGCCTGAGGCAGAGCACAAGGACGATGACAAAGAATGCCACGCTGTCTTTGAGTTCTGGGGTGAGGTAGCCGCCGACCAGATTCTCCAAAATGCCCAGGCTCCCGCCCCCCACGACGGCCCCGGCGAGGCTGTTCATTCCCCCGAGAGTCGCCGCCGCAAAGGCCTTTAGGAGCGGGTTCAACATCATGTTGGGATCGAGAAAGGTAACGGGCGCAATGAGTATTCCAGCTACTGCACCCAATACCGACGCGATCGCCCAGGTCAGCGACACGATCCAGGGCGTTCGTGCCCCCATTAGTCGGGCCGTGGTCGGATTCTGAGAAATGGCCCGCATGGCGACCCCCAATCTTGTGTACCGGAAAAATACGAGAAAGGCGACCATCAGGATAATACTGGCGGTCAGGATCCACAGATTCACCTCACTGAGAACCACGCTGCCGAGGCGGTGGATCTTGGTGTCGGAGAGAGGAGAGGGGAAGACCTTGGTGTCGTAGCCCCAGACCCATCCCGCCGCCCCGTAGAGAATCTGTTGTACACCCAGCGTGATGATGATGAGGCCGAGCGGGGTGGGGTGCCTTGCGGGCCGGAGCAAGGCGATCTCGATTGCTGCGCCGAGTAGAAACGACGTCACGATGGCCAGCAGGAACGCTCCGAGGTACGGGATGTGGAGCGTTTCCAGAAAGGTGAAGGCGACGAAGGTGCTGACCATCGCTATCTCACCCTGGGCGAAGTTCAAAACGTTGGAGGTCCTGTAAATGATGACGAGGCCAAGCGCCAGGAGGGCGTACAGGCTTCCAGTCGCCAATCCGCTCACGATCAGTTGGACAAACATCGCTTCACACAGACGTTCCGGGTTCCAGGTTCCAGGTTAGATGCAAGTTCCAGGTGCCAGGTTCCAGGTGCCAGGTTCTTTGAACTCGGAATTCTGTTTCCCAACTTGGAACTCGGAACTCGGAACATGGAACTGTTCTTAAAATGGCCACAGCCGCCAATAGAGCCGGATTTTCGTCCACCGACCTCTTAGTCCGTGCGGTTCGAACATCACGACAAGGATGAGGCAAGCGCCGTAGATCACCATGGGCAGGTTTTTGATCCCCGACAGAAGATACGGAAGGGCGGTCAAGAGGATCGCCCCAAGAATTGAGCCAAGGATCGAGGCCAGGCCCCCTATGACGATCATGCTCAGGAGTTGGATCGAAACCAGCAGGTTGAAGCTCTCGGGGCTAATAAAGCCGACGAGGTGGGCCATAAGGCTCCCGCCGATCCCGGCGTAAAAGGCGCTTATGGCAAACGCCAGGGTCTTGTACAGCGTGAGGTCGACTCCCATCGCCGTTGCTGCGATGTCACTGTCCCTGACGGCGATGAAGGCCCGGCCGATCTTGGATCGCATCAGGTTGGCCGCGCCGGTGGTCATGAGCAGCATCATCATGATCGTCAAGTAATAGAGGTGGGTTTCCCCGCTCAGGACGAGCCGTCCGAACGAGGGTTTCGGAGGGTGGATCCCCATGGAACCTCCCGAGAGGGACTCCCACTTGACCAGAATCTGGGCGACCGCGATCCCGAATCCCAGGGTGGCGATGGCGAGGTAGGGGCCTGTCAGTCTGAGGGCCGGGAAGCCGAGGAGGAAACCGAAGAGCGCTGCGATGAGGCCGGCGACCGGAAAGGCGAGTGCGAAGGGAAAATGAAGCTTTAGCATCAAGAGCGAGGAGGCGTAGGCACCGATGGCCATGAAGCCGGCATGGCCCAGGGAAATCTGCCCCGTGTAGCCGATCAAGAGGTTCAGGCCGATGGCGGTGATAATATACACGGCCGCGAGAGCCAGCAGGTAAACCAGATAGCTATCGACCACCGCTGGAATGACCACGAGGACCACCAAGAGCAGGGCAAACCAGCGCCTCGCAGCGGTGCTTCTGAAAAGCCGGATTTCCTGGAGGTAATCAGTCCTTACATCCATACCGCCCGTTGAAGGGGCGTTCAATCACGCTCCCGGTCTCCCGTCCTCATAGGCGGACCTTTGCACCCGAACTAGGGATCATGATGAAAAGGTAGAAAAGGATCTCGCTTGGGTCGTCGACCTGGAACCTCGACCTTGCTTTCTACTCCTTCGTCACAACGAAATGGGCCCTCCGGTTCCATTTCCAGGCTGACTCGTCGTGCCCCAGCACGAAGGGTCGCTCCTTCCCGTAGCTGACGGTAGCTACCCGTTTGCCGTCGATCCCCGACGCCACCAGATAGTCTTTCGTCGCCTTGGCGCGTCGCTCTCCCAGACCCAGGTTATACTCGCTCGTGCCGCGCTCGTCGCAGTGACCTTCGATCGTGACCGAGCCTTGAGGATGTGCCTTCAGCCAGGTGACATCGTCGGCCAGAAGAGCCTTTGCATCCGGGCGGATCTGCGCATTATCGAAGTCAAAGAAAATGTCCTTAAGCGGCGACTCTTTGGCGTCTCGTTGCGCCACCTGCGCGACTGGTTCCTCGCGGGGGGGGGATGGCAGGGGCACGATCGCCTCGGTCCCCGGCGGGAGCGGGATAGAGGGCCCCGCCCCAACCCCTGCTGTGGCACCTTCCTCCACAGGTGCTCCCGTCGTCGGACCACCTTTTGGTCTGTCCGGAGGAACGCTTGCTGGCCCTGCCGCGGTTCCGGGTCCGCCTGCAGTGGACCCGAGACCCGGTTGGGCGAGCGATTGCTCACCGGGCTGCTGGGCGAGCGGCCCGGCGGCCGTCGGCGGCGGAGAGGTGGCGACGACCTCCGGTCTTTTCGCGCAGGCCGATAAGAGCAGCAGAAAGCCGATCCCCGAATAGAGAATCGCCCGGGTTCCTGCTGCCGTGCAAGGGCATCTCCTGTGGGAAACCCCACTGGGTCGTTTGCTGTTCATAACAGCCTCCTTTGTGATCCGGTGACATCATCGTCACCCGCATCCCGGTTCTGCCGCCAGAGCGTGGGATGCGCACGTAATAGTCAGCTCCTTTCGTAGATTTGCTCCGCCAGGTAGTTTTCATACCCCAGCTCGCCGATCTTGTGGAGTTGCGTCTCGATCCAGTCAACATGGTGTTCCTCTTCCACGATGATATGCTCCAGCAGCTCCCGGCTTCCGGTGTCGCCGAGATCGGTGCAAAGTTTCACGCCGGGATTCAACACTTGCAGTGCGGCCATCTCCAACGCGAGGTCGTTCTCCAACTGCTGCTTGACGTTGTTGCCGATCACGATCCGATCATAGCTGGACATATTCGGGGTCCCGTCGAGGAACAGGATGCGATCGATGATCTTATCGGCGTGTTTCATCTCATCCATCGCCTCATCCCGGTTCGCCTTCGCCAGGACCTGATACCCCCAATTCTCACACATCTTGGCGTGCACGAAATACTGGTTGATCCCGGTTAATTCCTTTCGAAGCACCGCGTTCAACAGTTCTATCACTTGCGGATGTCCTTGCATATGACCTCCTTATCACTGAAAGAGAACACAGAACCATTGGGGCAATCTTGCGCGATGATGATCGAGCCATTCCGGGATTTCCCGTCGGTATCCTGCACTGTGTGAACGGGCGACCCGAGGCGGGCAGGAACGGTTCGGCCAGCTCCCTCTCTGCTGTGTTCTCTATCACTTCATGGGCCGGACACGCAAGAGAATTGCAAGACGGACAAGTCGCCATTAGCTGCCCAGCACGATGACGCTCGTCACAGCGCCGAGGCCACCCAGGTTGTGGACGAGGCCACGCGTGGCGCCCTTGACCTGCCGCTTGCCGGCGCGTCCGCGAAGCTGGTCTGTGATTTCCCCAATCATCCGCAGGCCGGTGGCGCCGATCGGGTGGCCGCACGACTTGAGGCCGCCACTGGTGTTGACGGGCAGTTCCCCTTCCAGCGACGAGACGCCTTTCTCAATGAACTGCCGCCCTTCACCCGTGGGGCAGAATCCAAGATCTTCGTAGGTCACCAACTCGGTGATGGTAAAGCAATCGTGAAGCTCGGCGACGTCGATCTCCTTGAGCGGATCCCTGATCCCGGCCTGCTCGTAGGCTTGCCGCGCGGCGTCTTTCGTGGCGCGGAAGGAGATGAAATCTGACTCGGGATCAAAGGCGAGTTCGTCACCCACCGGGTTCGCCAGACCTAGCCCCTTGACCAGGATCGGCTCCGTGTTGAACGTCGAGGCAAGATCGGGCCGGCAGATGACTGCCGCGGCCGCCCCGTCGGTTTGGGGGCAACAATCGTAGAGCCCTAGTGGGTCAGCGACCATCGGCGCCTTGAAGTACTGCTCCAGCGTGATCTCTTTCTGGAAGTGAGCCTTGGGGTTCAGGCTGCCATGGCGGTGGTTCTTCATCGCCACCTTTGCCAGGGTCTCGCGACCGATCCCAAAGAGTTCGAAATAGCGCGTGGCGAACAGGGCGAACATCCCGGGCGCGGTGACCCCTTTGCCGTGGACCGGATGGCCGGTCTCGGCCAACTGACCCACCAGGCTCTCGCGCGCCGTGACGTCTCGCATCTTCTCCGCGCCCACCACGAGCACGATATCATAGATGCCGGAGGCGACGGCGAAGCACGCGTTTCGGAAGGCGTCGGTTCCTGTGGCGCAGTAGTTGGCCACGCGGCTGATCGGGACATGATAGAGGCTCAGCGCGTCGGCCAATGAGGCGCCGGCGTTTCCCTGGTAGCCGCCGGAGTCGGGAAAGCACGTCCCGAGCCAGGCGGCCTGGATCTGGGATGGGGAGACGTTGGCATCCTCAAACGCCTCGTATGCAGCCTCCACGATCAAGTCCGGGTATCCCCGCTCGAAGTGCTCGCCGAACGGTGTCGCGCCGACACCGATAATTGCAACCTTGTCCCGGATGGTCATCACTGGCCTCTTAAGCTGTCAGCCATCAGCGTTTAGCGTCAGCGTAGGGGCGCTGCTTGCTGCGCCCTTCTCGGGCAGGGCAAGCCCTGCCCCTACGATGGCGGAACGCTTCCCATTCATAGATGACTCGGTTTGGCTTTCCAGAAGTAGTGCGCGTAGCCCTTCGACTCATGAAATATTCGGAGGGTGAGTTCCACTTCCATTCCGACCCGGAGCGTCTCCGGGTCGGAATCCGCCATCTGCGTGAACAGCCGACCCCCCCCGTCCAGATCGACCACCGCCATCGCTGTCAGCGGCTCCGGCCCCGGGTAGAGTCGGTCTTTGCTGAACGTGACAAGTCGGCCCCTGCGGCTGAGCTTGTGCGGCTCGAAGGCATCTTTAGTTTCACACCTCGGGCAGACTCGCCGCGCCGGGAAAAAGACCGCCCCGCACTTCGTGCACTTGACCCCGTACAGCCCCAGATTCTGCTTGCGCTCCCGCCACATCATGGTAAGAGAGCTGAACGGTTCAACCTCCCATACGCTGTGCTGGCTCTTCACGAGACCCCGATACTTGAGATAGGTCTGATAGCTCGGAAGGGGTCGCCCGTGACCGATAAGGCTTCGCCGCGCCCGTAAACGGTGCGCCTCGATGTTGTCGGTCACCGAGAGAAGAAGGGCGTCAGCCCCGCAGCCGTAACTCAAGACCATGATCAATTGACCAGGCTCAGCCTTCTCAAGACAGGTTGCCAACAGCAGCAGGGGCGCGGCGACTCCGGTGAAGCCGACGGAGAACAGGAGCGGGTCCTGGAGAAACAGAAGCGGAATGCCCGAGGCCTTGGCCAGGGCGGTGTAGCTGGGGAGGTCTGGCGCGGGGCACACCACCTTCGAGACCTGTTCGGGGCTGACCTTCGCCTTATCGAGCACGCCTCGCATCGCCTCCAGGCTGATCCGTTGATATCCGTAGGTGGAGGCAAACTTCTCGTCGTCGCTCTGGATGTAGAGGTTCCGGCTTTGCCGCCAGGTGCCTGGGAACTCTTCGGCGATGGAGTAGGCTGCTTCGACTGTGGCGAGCGCCTCGCCCTCTCCGACGAGAAAGGCGGCAGCCCCATCACCCATGAGCGCCTCGGCCATCTGTCCCGGCTCGGCCAACCGGCAGTCCGCAGCGGCCACGAGGATCGACCACGCAGGGCCGCCCTTGACCGCATCGAGAGCCGCTAGGAGCGCCGACGTCCCGGCCCGGAGCGACCCGGCAAAGTCCGCCGTCCGGATCTCGCGCGGCAGATCGGCGGCGGCGGCGATGACGGTCGCCGCCTGACGCTCGTGGTCCGGCGCGGTGGTAGAGGCGAAATAGAGACCGTCCGGGCGCTGTCCTTCGGGCTGGCCAAGGCAACGGAGGGACGCTTCGGCCGCCAGGGTCAAACTGTCCTCGTCGAAATTCGCGACGGCTCGCTGCCCGTCACCGTGAGGCGGGCCTGACGGCCGACCCCAGGCCCTGCCGATCTCGGCTCGGGTAAGGCGGTGGATCGGAACGTAGGCCGCGTAGTCCAGGATGCCGATCACGGTTCACTCCGCGGCCTTCAGATGCTGCGCAAAAAGTCTCGCGCCTCATCGTAGGCGGGATCGATCTCCAGGGCCCGCTTGGCGCAGCGAATGGCTCCGTTGCTATCTCCCAGCTCCTTCAGGCAGGCAGCCTTGTACAGCCAGGCCTCTTTGTAAATGCCGTCGTAGCGGAGGGCCTCATTAAAGCAAGAGATCGCGGCGGAATGCCGCTTCTGATGTAGCAAGCAGGTTCCCTTGCTATGCCATGCCTCCAGGAGTTTCTTTGGGTCTTTCATGTCTTTAATCGCCCGATCGAACAACTCGACGGCATAATCGAACTCCTGCATATGCATCAGGGCCTTGCCGTTGCTCAGGGCGATGTCGCCGTTGGAAGCGGCTGCGGGTCCGGGGACCTTCGGGGCGAGGGTGCCGGCGGCGGCGAGCCCGGTGAGCGTGAGGTATGAATCACCCTTCATAGAAAAGAACAGGTCCTCAGCGCTCGCCGCCTTCGCTGTGACCCTATACAGGTGACCTCTCACGCCCTTGTGGCGAAGCATTTCCTCGAAACGGCCGTCTTGCAGGTCGCTTGCATAGCGCAGCAGCAGGTCGGAGTAAAGCTTACCCAAATGCAGACTCCGGAGCCGCTCCTTCTCCTGGCTGGGCAGCAGGCGGCTCTCCAGCTCCTGCCACGCGGAGAGGAAATAGTCTGTCGGCGCAAATAAGGCGTGGGAGAGGGCAGAAGGAGAGACGGCCAGAAACTTTGGAAGCCAGGATCGATCTTCTTCTGAGAACTTTACGCGGAATCGTCCCTCGAGATGCTGGACCAGGCCGGCGACCAGCATTTGTACCGCAAAGTTCGACCGGAGGAACTTGAACCGTTGCGGGCCGTCAAGGAACTGGCGGGCCAGGCTCAGGAAGACAGTGAACTCAGGCTTGATGGAGTATCGGTCAAATCGCCAGCGAGGTTGACCGCCGGGCTCTGTGACGAGGAAGCCTTCGTACAGAAGCCCCTGCATGACCTCCCGGAGATCATTGAGGGGCTCTTTCGTCTCTCGCCAGAGGGACTCGAGGTTCTTCTGTCCGGACTCGGCAAGGGCGAGGAGGATCTTCTCCCTCGCCTGCAGGTCAAGAAAGCGCTTTCCCTTCAGAGAACTGTCCACACGCTTGATCGCCTGGGCAACGCGCCTGGAGACCGGCGATCCGTAGGCGTCAAACACGGCGTACGCAGTACCTTTCTTGGCGGGGGCCAGGAAGACCCAATAGAACCTTCCTGCCACGAAGACCAGGCTTTGCGCGCCCAGGTCCGCCATGATCCGCGCCTCAATCGCATGGACGATCTGCTCCGGCGAGGAGACTAATTTGGCCCGCCGGAGCAGGGCGGATATCTTGTCAAAACCGAATAGATGATAGTCGCCACGGATAGCAGGATCGAGGCGGGAAAACCAGGACTTGGCGGTCTGCTGGAAGCCGGATGGGGCGAAGAAGACACCGGCGAGTTTTTTATCCCGCCGTCGTTCCTGGACGTAACGCCGGTGAACCCTCCGCAGTTCGTCCACGCGAATCTCGTGGGGGGCGGTTCGTCCGTGGCAATGCAGACGATGAGACCCGGAACGATGGCGAGCTTTCAGGTCAATGGCGAGGGCGGTGGTGGAAAGCCTGGCACGGAAGTCGAAATAGCCGAGTTCGTCGAGCAGGTCTTCTGTCAACTGCCCGAGGGCAATCACCTTCTCTTTGTTGGAGCCAGCCAGGATCCTCATGCCCATCGCCTCAAGGGGCGATTTTGCCTTTGTCCTCGGCTGCTTCGGTGCCACCCGCTATAGTCCTCCTTACTGGATCGCGCCCAATGACAGGCGATTTCAAAGCCTTCCTAACATAGATAGGCGAAAAGGTCAAGCGCGAAGTTCGTTGCCCATGGCCTCTGGAGCAGCCACTTTGGTTGACAATTTCGGGGAAGTTATGGTACCGTCAGACGATCCTCAGCCCGAAAAGACATCAACAAAGTACATGAAGGACACGTTGTAAGTCATTATATTTACTGATATGAACGAGAAACCTCCTCCCCTTGCTCCTACAGATAGTTTAGGCGCTCTACTGAAGCGCCCAGACAGTTTACGGGCGATCGAGGCCGAAATTCGGCGGGAGAAGGCCGAGGCGCTGGGTCGGGCAGGCGAGCGGCTGGACGATGCCTTGGAAGCTCTCGAGGGCGCGCGGGTGGCGATCGCCGAAATCGAGTCGCGCCTTCGAGGTGGGACCGGCTCTGCTGAAGAGACAGCCTCGCTTTGGAAAGCATACGAGAGTTTGGCCGCCCGTCTGGCGGTTCTTCGTGGGCGAGCCGATCTCGCCTACCAGTATTTGATTATCCAAAGGGAAGCGGTCGGAGTGCGGTGTCACCTTGACGTGGAGCGATGTTATAAGATCCTGGACAGACTGGCATGAAGGTTAGAGTGAGGTGTTTCGCGACTGCTCGCGAGATTGTCGGCACCGGGGAGCTCGTCATTGACCTGCCGGAGGGCAGTACGCTGACCCAGCTATTCGATCAAATCCAGGGTCAATTCCCGCGGTTGCAGGGCCTGGCTGGTTCGCTCCTTTTCTCGGTGAATCGAGAGTATGCCCCTTCTGACAGGAGGCTGGTGGCCGAGGACGAGGTGGCACTGATCCCGCCTGTTAGCGGAGGCACCCATGTTTGACATCACCCACCAGCCGCTGTCGATCGAGCCTCTTGTGAGGGCGGTCACGCGGCCGAGCTCGGGCGCCGTGGCAAGCTTCCTTGGGGTGGTCAGGGAGCAGACGCGCGGGAGGCGGGTGCTGTACCTTGAGTACGAAGCCTACCGGGAGATGGCGATTCCGAAGATGCGAGAGATCGCCGACGAGATTCGCGGGAAGTGGAAGGTGGACGAGATCGCCATGATCCACCGGATCGGACACCTGGAGATCGGCGAGGCGAGCGTGGCCATCGCCGTGTCTGCCCCGCATCGCCACCAGGCCCTTGCGGCCTGTGCCTACGCCATCGACCGCCTCAAGGAGATCGTCCCGATCTGGAAGAAGGAGGTGTGGATCGATGGCGAGGAGTGGGTCGGCCCGGGTACCTGCGAACACCATTGACGGTTGACGGTTTACTGTTGACGGTTGACAGCTATGTTCAGGAATTCATCTTCCGTGAACCGTGAACTGTCAACCGTGAACGCCTTTAAGCGCGGTACCCTTCTGCCTCGATGATCCTTGCGGCGATGGCGCGCCTGAGGCGGGTGGTGTTCATAGGGGTCGAACGGGTGAGCTTCTTTAGGGCGCTGAGCTGTGTCCGCAGGGTATCCCCTTCTTCCATCGAGGCGAAGGCTTCCCTGGCCAGCAGCTCGATCCGGCCGAACGCGTCGCTGAAGTAGACCTTGACCATGTCGGACTTTGCTTCGGCGGCCTTCTCCCCCACGGCGGCCGCTGACTTGAGCGCCCGGAGCAGCGCGCTCTCCATGGCGAACAGCTCGATCGTCAGGTCGCTCAGGATTCCCAGCATTTCCTGTTCCTCCTGCAGGTTCTCGCGGTACTTCTGCACGGCGGCGCCGGACACCATGAGCGCGACTTTCTTGCTCAACTGAAGCAACCTGATCTGCTCCCCGAGCGGGCCCTTCGGCGCCTCCTCCTGAGCCGGGCTGTACGAGAGCAGGTCGGCCATCAACTTCTGCGCCGCGATCAAGAGTGGAAGGCGTCCCTGCATGGCCCGCCGGAATAGCGTGGCGGGGATCAGCAGCCGGTTGATCTCGTTGGTCCCCTCGAAGATACGGTTGATCCGGGCATCCCGGTAGATCCGCTCGGCAGGAAACCCCGAGACGTAGCCGTAGCCGCCGAAGATCTGGACGGTCTCGTCGGCCACGTAATCGAGCGCCTCGGAGACGTAGACCTTGTTGATCGAGCACTCGACCGCGTATTCCTCGACACCCTTCGCGGCCTCCAGCCCTGCCGCGTCGCTGGCCTGATCGATCCCCGACAGGATCGTCTCGATCAAGCCACCGGTTCTGTAAACGATGGACTCCGCGACGTAGGTGCGGATCGCCATCTCCGCCAGCTTCTTCTGAATGAGCCCGAACGAAGCGATCGGTTGCCCGAATTGCGTCCGCTGCTTCGCGTACTTGACCGACTCGCGCAGAGCCGCCTTGCAGGTGCCCAGACAGCCGGCGCCCAGCTTGAACCGGCCGATGTTCAGGATGTCGAACGCGACCTTGTGCCCCTTGCCGACCTCATAGAGGAGGTTTCCTGCGGGGACTTCGGCATTGTCCAGAATGATGCTCCGGGTGGAGGTTCCCTTGATCCCCATCTTTTGTTCTTCCGCTCCCAACGTGACGCCGGGGGTGCCCCTGTCAATGATAAAGGCGCTGAACTTATCACCGTCCACCTTGGCGTAGGTGATGTACAGATCGGCGAACGCCGCATTGGTGATGAACTGTTTCGTCCCGTTCAAGAGATAGAACTTCCCGTCGGGCGACAGGACGGCCTTTGTCTTGGCGGCAAGGGCGTCGGAGCCGGAGCCGGGCTCGGTGAGCGCGTAGGAGCCGATCTTCGCCCCGGTGGCCAGGAATGGGAGGTAGCGCGCCTTCTGTTCGGCATTGCCGAACCAGGCGATCGGCAGCGACCCGATGCCGACGTGATCGAATACGGAGATGGCGAAGGAGCCGCCTTCGATCAGCCGTTCGGCGATCACCACCGACGTGATCAGGTCCAGCCCAAGGCCGCCGTACTTGGTCGGAAGGTCTACCGAGAGGAGCCCCAGCTCTCCCGCCTTCCTGAAGAGTTTCACGGTCAGCTCCCAGTCTTGATGCTCGATCTCCCCGGCCTTCGGCTTGACCTCAGCCTCCACGAACTCCTGAGTCACCTTCCCCATCATCTTCTGCTCGTCGTTGAGGTCTTCAGGGGTGAAAACATCCTGGGGAGGTGTCTCGTGAATCAGAAAGCTGCCCCCCGGAACGAATTCCTTCGCTGTTGCCATCATCTGATCATTCTCCAAGAGCCAAGGTACAGGGTAAAGGGTTTAGGGTATAGGGTTTGGCATGAGAGTGAGGTCATTGAGCCTGTAGAGCTTTTCCTCTACCCTCTACCCTATTCCCTATACCCTTCAAAGATGGCGGCTGCCCCCATCCCTCCTCCGATGCACATCGTGACCATTCCGTAGCGCGCTTTTCGCCGCTGCATCTCGTGGAGCAGCGTCGCCGTGAGTTTTGCACCGGTGCATCCCAACGGATGGCCCAGAGCGATTGCGCCACCGTTGACGTTCACTCGTTCGCGCGACAACTGTAACTCGTGAATGACGGCGAGGGCTTGGGCGGCGAACGCTTCGTTCAGCTCGATCAGGTCGAGCTGGTCCAAGGAGATGCCTGCCAGCCTCAGGGCCTTTGGGATCGCCTCGACAGGGCCGATCCCCATCAGGTCCGGCTTGACGCCCGCGACGGCAAACCCCCTGAACAGCCCGAGCGGCTTCAGGCTCAACTGCTGCGCTTTCTCCCTTGACATCACCACTGCTGCGGCCGCGCCGTCGCTCGTCTGAGACGAATTGCCGGCGGTGACAGTGCCGCTCACGTGAAAGGCCGGCCTGAGCTTGGCGAGGGCGTCGGCGGAGGAATCGAAACGCACACCTTCGTCGGTGTCGAAGATCAACTCCTTGGTGACGACGTGCGGTTTCCCCTCGCCGCGAAACTCCTTTCTCACGACGGTCAGCGGCACGATCTCGTCCCTGAACCGCCCCTCCCGAATTGCGGCGGCGGCCTTCACGTGGCTTTCCAGGGCGAAGGCGTCCTGCTCCTCCCTCCCGACCCCGTACGTTCGGGCTAGGTTCTCGGCGGTGATCCCCTTCGACGCGTAGGCGGCGGGATTCTGTTCGGCAAGGTAGGGGTCGGGGGCGTATCGGTTGCCGGTCATCGGAACCAGGCTCATGCTTTCCGCCCCGCCCGCGATAATGACGTCGGCGAACCCTGCCATGATCCGCTCGGCGGCCGTGGCGATCGTCTGGAGGCCGGAGGAGCAGAACCGATTCACGGTCTGCCCCGGAACGCTGTCGGGAAGCCCGGCTCGCAGCGTGGCGACCCTCGCCATGTTCAGCCCCTGCTCGGCTTCGGGGAAGGCACAGCCGATGATCACATCCTCGATCTCCTGGGGCTTGAGGCCGGGCAGACGCCTTGTAAGCTCTCCAATGACGGCGGCCGCCATCTCATCGGGGCGCGTGTCCTTGAGTGTACCGTGTGGCGCCTTCCCGACCGCCGTCCGCGCCACGGCCACAATCACCGCCTCACGCATCTCTTCTCTCTCGCGATCATCCCATCAGGTGTCATTGCGAGGGCCCTCCTCACTCGTCATTGCGAGCACCCGAAGGGTGCGCGACAATCTCGACGGGATCGCTTCGCCTCGCTCGCAATGACAGAACGCTTTAGCAGCGTTCAGTCAGTTTCTCAACGGTTTTCCGGTAGCGAGCATATACTGCATCCGCTCTTGCGACTTCCGCTCGCCACAGAGGCTCAGAAAAGCCTCGCGCTCGAGATCCAGCAGGTACTGCTCGGTGACGACGGTCTCCGGCGTGACGTGTCCGCCAGCAAGGATGGCGGCCAACTTCTTGGCGATCAGCTCGTCGTGATCGCTGATGTATCCCCCAGATTTCATATTATACAGTTGCGTCTCAGCCGCGGCGATGGCCCGCTCACCCAAGACCTTGATGTCATCCTTCGGGCTCGCTGGCACATACCCTTCGGCGACCATCGCCAGGGCTGCCCGCTTTGCCTCGTAGAGCAAGCGGTCCTGGTTCATCGTGAATTTGTCCGTCGGACGAAGGTAGCCGAGGCGCTGCGCATCCTTGGCGCTGGTGGAGACCTTAGCGAACGCAATGGTTTCAAAGGCATGGCGGAAGAATGGCAGCAGGTCAACCTCCACCCCCGCTGGGATCCCCTCCATGCTCCTGAGCAGCATCTCCTTGCAGCCACCCCCGGCCGGGATCAATCCCACGCCCACCTCGGGGAGCCCGATGTAGGCCTCAGCAGCGGCGCGGATCTTGGCCGCATGCAGACAGATCTCGCACCCGCCACCGAGCGTCATGGCAAATGGCGCTGCGACGATAGGCTTCTCAAACGTCTTGATCGCCATGCTGGTGCGCTGAAAGGCTCGCACGATGAAGTCGATCTCGTCCCAGTTCTCATCCTGTGCCTCGAATAACAGAGCCATCAGATTGGCGCCGACGCAGAAGTGTTTGCCCTGATTTCCGATGACCAGAGCGTCGAATCGCTCAGCACACAGCTCCAGGCTCGTCCGCGTCAACTGGAGGATATCGGGCCCGATGGCGTTGCTCTTGGAGTGGAATTCAAGACAGGCGACGCCGTCTCCGAGATCGATGAGCGAGGCGCCGGCGTTGCCGGCGACCACGCGCTCACGTTCGCGAAGCACCGGAAGAGAGATGATCTCGGGTCGTTCCCGGATCTCGACCTTCTTGGTGGCGGCAACGTCGAAAACGTACGGCCGCCCCGCCTCCCGTCGGTAAAAGGTTGCATCACCGCTTCCGAGGAGCTTCGTCACCAAAGGGGGAGGTGCCTTACCATCCTGCTCCATCCTCTTGCTGGCCCGCTCGACGCCGAGCGCGTCCCAGATCTCGAACGGGCCAAGCTCCCAGCCGAAACCCCACCTCATCGCCCGGTCCACGTTCACGATCTCATCTGCGATCTCGGGGACGCGGTGCGCGGCGTAGAGCAGCGTGTCTCGCAGGGCCCGCCAGACGAAGCGGCCCGCTCGATCATCGGCATAGGCCAGCGCTCGAAGCCGCTCCGCAGCGTCCTCGATCCCCTGGGTTGCGTCGAGCGACGGGATGGAGACCTTCCGCTGTGGCCGGTACTCCATGGTCTTATAATCGAGGGCCAGGATCTCACCCCCCTCCGAGCCCCTGATCCGCTTGTAGAACCCCTGTCCGGCTTTCTCGCCCAACCAGCCGCGTTTCACCAACTCCTGGAGGAAGGGCGGGACAGCATAGGCGAGCCGCTCTTCGTCATTCGAGAGGGCCTGGGCGATGTTTGAGGCGATGTGGGCGACGGTGTCCAAGCCGACCAGGTCGGCCGTCCTCAAGGTGGCGGTCTTGGGGCGACCGATGGCCGGTCCGGTGAGTCGATCGACCTCCTCGACCGTGTAGTCACCCTCGATCATCACCCGCATTGCCGTAAACAGGCCAAAGGTTCCGATCCGGTTCGCGATGAAATTAGGGGTATCCTTGGCGAAGACAATCCCCTTGCCCAAGGTCCGCTCCCCGAACTCCGCCATCGCCTGCATTACCTCGGGCAATGTCCCGGGCCCGGGGATCAGTTCCAATAGCTTCATGTAGCGCGGAGGGTTGAAGAAGTGCGTGCCCAGAAAATGCTGTCGGAAATCCTGGGAGCGCCCCTCGGCCAATGTCCGGATCGGAATTCCGGACGTATTGCTGCTGACAAGGGTCCCGGATTTGCGATGCGCCTCGATCTTGGCGAGGAGCGCCTGCTTGACGTCGAGCCGCTCGGCTACCGCCTCGATGATCCAATCGGCCTGGGCAATCCATCCGAAGTGATCTTCGATATTGCCGATCGTGATGAGGCGGGCATCCTTGGGGGAGAAGAAGGCGGCTGGACTGGCCTTCAGAACAGTGTCCAGACCTCTGGCGGCCAGCCGGTTGCGGAACGATGGGTTTTCTCTTGTGAGTCCCTTACGCCGGTCTTCCTCGGAAAGCTCGGGCGTGACGATGTCGAGGAGAAACGACGGGACCCCGGCGTTGGCGAGGTGCGCGGCGATCGCGCTCCCCATCACCCCGGCTCCCAAAACCCCCACGCGCTCGATACGAACGACCACCGTGTCTCCGATTCTAGCGCTGTCATTGCGAGCTGAAGGCCCTTCGCCCCTTCGACTAGCTCAGGCCTCAGGGGGCTCAGGGCAGGCTCCGCAATCTCGCAGTGCAAGGATGGTGAGATTGCCGCGCTCCCGTTGGTCGCTCGCAATGACAAGGCGTTGGGGCTTGTGTTCCCCGCAGACTCTCATGGCCACGGGCGCGCCGCCGGCGCATAGGTCATTGCGAGGCTGACACAATCAGCCGAAGCAATCTCGCGCTTGTGAAGGCGCTTTGTTCCTGGTTTCAGGATAGTGGACGGGCTACAGGTTGTAAAGACGAATTACACTGACTGCGGAGAAGCCGCAGGGTCATGTTGAGATGAGGCAAATGGGAAGGAGATCCGTTGTTAGGCGGGTCGGCTGGGCACGGCGCGCTCGATGCGCCGGAAGGCGGGGAGGCCGGACTTCGTCCTCGCTGCCAAGCGAATTTCACGCGCCCACCGCGGATGTCACGCGGCGCAGCAGCGCTTGGCCTTCAGGCCGCTGCCGCAGGGGCAGGGGGCGTTGCGGCCGACCGCGTGCGCCGGAGGGGGCTCGGAGGGCCGTCCCCACAGGAAGGCGAGGGCACCCAGGTAGATGATGAGCGCGAAGAACCCGCGCCCCATGAACTCGAAGAAGGCGTAGAGCCAGTCGAACAGAACGAGCTTTGCCCGGGAGTAATCGGTCGAGAGGACAATGCCGGCCTGGGTCTTGGTCGGCCAGAGCTTCGTGTACTCGATCGTGACGAGGAACGCGAGAAGCTGTGTCACGACAAGCAGGCTGAGGCTCCAGGCAAGGGTTCGGCCAAGCTGGCGCCAGGACCACCCCGGTGTGGCGAGGAGGAGGGCGGCCAGCAGCGCCACGTTATAATCGCCGGAGGTATCGCGGAGCGGCTGCCGGTTGACCGTCACCTCCTCCGGAGGTCGCATCAGGATCGGCCGTTCCGCAACGATCTTTGTCCCCTCGACCAGATACTGCGTGCCCTTCGCCGACTCGATCCAGGGGATCAAGGGATGGGCCATCGAGGTGAATAGGTGCGCATAGGCGGGGGCGAAGGCGATCCAAAGGATGGTGAGGGACGCAAACGCAACGGCGAACCGCAACAGGCAGGCTCGCCAGGTCGCCTTAAGCGACGCGACGAACCCGGGCAACCCAGCCGAGCCAGAGAGCGGCAACGACCGCGAGGAAGATAGCTTGCCAGACATACAGGTGGGCAGCCTGGAAACCGCCGGGCCAGTAGCGCCCGAGCGCGAGGAGACTGAGAACTCGAATCAGGTTGACGAGGTACAACACAGCCGCCCCGAGCAGGAAGCCGGTCAGTCGCTGCTGAGCAGGGGCGGGAAAGGCAAACACGGCGGCCGCGAACAGGCCGATCTCATAGACGGCGTTACAGTTATTCTTGATCTCGACGGCAAAGCCGGGGATGCCGACAGATGCCCCGGCCACCCAGACCTGGACGCCCGCGGCCCGCAGGGTTTCGTAGGTCGCACGAGCGATGAGCTGGGTGAAGGGGACGACGAATGGCCGATGCAACGCGTACAACAGGAGGAACGCGAGGAGGGTGAAGATCGAGAAGAGAAGGCAGAAACGCACTCCATCGCGGTGCTGGTGGAGCCGCTTCGATAACCGCCTTGTCGCTTCGGTTCTGGGCATGGAGGAACGTATAGCGGAAAGTCGATGGCCCGTCAACAGGAAACAGCGCGGGGTCCTTGCGACTCGTAGCCCCCTCGCCTGTCATTGCGAGCCGGAGGAGAAGCAATCTCATAACTCTTCGTACAGATCCCTCCATTCTTTGTTCACGCTGCGGATCAGCTCTATCTTCTTCTGTCTCGATCCCGCCTTGATCTGCTTTTCCCGAAGGATGGCGTTCTCGACATCATCGAAAACCTCGTAGTAGACGATCTTCGTAATATTGTACCGCCTCGTGAATCCTTCGACGAGTTTCGCCTTGTGTTCGTAGACTCTCTTCCTGAGGTCCGTTGTTACCCCTGTATAGAGCACGGTATTCCTCTGATTGGTCATGATGTACACATAAGCCTGTTTCCTCAGATTCATGGCTGGGGATTGCCACGCACCCTTCGGGTGCTCGCAATGACAGACAGGGGGTCGTTGCGAGCACATTCGCGGAGTTTACACTGAGCGAAGCGAATGTGCTCAGTGTGGACTCCACGAAGCAACCCCGCTCCTTCCTGGTGCACCCGGGATTGCACAGCCTGCCCTGAGGATAACCGAAGGGGTCGCTCCGTTCCCTCGCAATACCTCATGCGCCGTCGGCGCGCCCATGGGCATGAAAGTCCGCAGTATCGCCCAGTTATGCTCCCCTCCCCCCATTGTGGGGGAGGGCGGGGGTGGGGAGACTTTCGAACCAATGACGGATGGGGCTTCGCCCCTCGCAATGGCAAGCGGAGCGACAGATTGCCACGCACCCTTCGGCCACGCTCAGGACAGGCCCTTCGGGTGCTCGCAATGACAACCATGGAGTCATTGCGAGCACTTTCACGGAGCCTACACTGAGTGAAGCGAATGTGTTCAGTGTAAACTCCGAGAAGCAATCCCGCCGTTCTCTGTGGAATTACCTGCTGGCGCGGGCGCGCAGCTCCTTGAGGGCAGATTCCAGGCGCTTGACCTCTTCGCCGTAGCCGGCGAAGTTGCCTTGTCGCAGCAGCTCCTGCGCCCGGGCGTAATGGTCGTAGGCCCGGCTCGCCAGCGCCTTCAGGGAGCCATCGGCCGCTGCGGCGCGGGCGGTGCCTGCCTCTGTCGTCGATGCGATCGCCGCCCGGGCCGTCCCGCCGAAGACCTGGGTCAGGGCGCGTTCCAGCGTCTCTTCCATGGCGATGTCGTTGCCGTGCGCAACGATGATCCGCTTCAACTCCGGCAGCGACCCCTTCTCGGCCGCCAGGTAGAGCGGCTGGACGTAGAGCAGCGACCGCTCGATCGGGATCGCCAGGAGGCTGCCACGGATAACACTGGAGCCGCGCTGGCTCCAGAGAGAGAGTTGTTGGGAGATGAAGGAATCCTGATCGATGCGCGCATCGATCTGTCTCGGCCCGTACACCAGCTTGGCCTTGGGAAAGTTGTAGGCGATCAGCTTGCCGTAGTGCGGCGGATCCGAGCGGGCCGCCAGCCAGGCGATCATGTTGTCTTTCTTATTGGGCGTAAACGGCAGGAGCAGGATGAACTCCTCTTTCTTCTCGCCGGGCAGCCGCATGATGGTGTAATACGGCTCCATCTCGGCCTCTCGACCTTCGACGGCTTTCCTCGGGATGCTCCACAGGTCTTCTTTGTTATAAAAGACCTGAGGATCGCGCATGTGGTAGGTGCTGAAGAGCTTGGCCTGGATCGTGAACATCCCCTGAGGGTAGCGAAGGTGGTCTTTCAGGTCGGCCGGCATGGCATCCAGAGGCCTGAAGAGGCCCGGGAAGGCCCGGGCGTAGGCGTTGATGACCGGATCTGTTGGATCGGCCATGTAGAAGGCCAGACTGCCGTCATAGGCGTCCACCACCGCCTTGACCGAGTTGCGGATATAGTTGCCCATCCCGCGGATCGGCTCGGAGTAGGGGTACCTGTCTGAAAGGGTGTAGGCGTCAATAATCCACGAGAGCCGGCCGTCTCTGGAGATGACCAGGTACGGGTCCCGGTCAAATCTCAGGAAGGGCACCGCCTTCCTGACCCGCTCCGAAATTTCCCGATGATACATGACTCGGCTCTCGGCAGTGAGATCGGTGGAGAGGAGAATCTTGAGGGTCCCGAACCGAGCGGCGAACAGCAGCTTTCGCGCGTATGAATTGAGTGGCACGCCCCCCTTTCCGGCATACGTGGAATAGACGTTCTTATCGCCCGAAGGGTAGTCCAGCTCCTGGGCACGCGTCTTCACGATGACGTAGTCGTTGGCCACCTCGCCGTAATAGATCTCGGGGCGGGTGACCTTGATCGGACCCGTCGAGACGGGAGGGATGTCTTTGATCAGGAATTCCGGCAGCCCCTCCGGGGTGATCCGGTTCACCGGCCCGAGGACGGCGCCGTAGCCGTGGGTGAAGATCAGGTGCTCGTTGATCCAGCTCCGGCTTGGAAGATGCTGATACGACATCTCTCTGGCCGAGAGCATCACCTGTCGGTACTCGCCGTCGATCTGATACCGGTCGTTGTCCACATCTACGAACTTGTAATAGGTGCGGATCTCCTGGAGCTGTCCGTACGTGGTGAGCAGGGGGCGATGGTCCCAGAGCCGGATGTTCTTGATGGTCAGGTCGTTCCGTCGCAAATCCTCTCGCGTCAGCTTTTCCTCGGCAGGAAACTCCGACTCGTCGATCCGGTCGAGCCCGTAGGCCTGGCGGGTGAACCGGATACTGTGGGTGATGTATGGACTTTCGGCGACAATCTCATTCGGGAGGACCCGGAACCGCTGGATGAAGCCGGGATACAGCGCCAGCCCGATGATGCTGGCGGCGACCAGCAGGCCGAGGCCGCC
>JACPQX010000031.1 GCA_016190255.1 Candidatus Methylomirabilis oxygeniifera
CCTGTCATTGCGAGCACCCGGCGGGTGCGCGGCAATCCCACCGTACTTGGCCTGAAGAACTCTGGGATTGCTTCGGTCGCGTTTGCTCCCTCGCAATGACCCCGGACTTTAGGAGCAATAACAATGAAACAACTTTTATGTCGTTTGCTATAGATCAGCCGAAGAGGCCCTGAACGGTGGAAGGAAACAGTTTCAAATCGGGTTTCGTGGCCATCGTGGGGCGGCCGAACGTCGGGAAATCGACACTGATGAACCGCCTGTTGGGGCAGAAGGTCTCGATCGTCTCACCCAAGCCCCAGACGACAAGGACACGGATCGCGGGCATCAAGAACGTGCCGGGAGCCCAGTTGATCTTTCTCGATACGCCGGGGATGCGCAAGTCCGGCGGCTATTTCCATAAACTGATGGTGAAAGCGGCCATGAATACACTCGAGGATGCGGACCTCATCCTCTGGATGGTAGAGGCTGCCGACCCGCTCTCCCTGGATGACAGGCTCATCCTGGAGGCCCTTAGAGGCGTCAAGTCTCCGGTTCTCCTGGCGATCAATAAGGTTGATCTGATCGAGAAAGAGCGACTCCTTCCCACGATCGATCGGTTCCAAGGGCTCTTGCCGCTTGTCGAGATCGTTCCCATCTCAGCCACTAAGGGTGACAATGTTGACCGCCTTGAGTCACTGCTGATCACATATCTGCCAGAGGGACAGCCCCTCTATCCGCTCGATCAGCTTACCGACCAGCCCGAGCGGTTCATTGTCGCCGAGCTGATCCGCGAGAAAGTCTTTCACCTGGCCTACCAGGAGGTGCCCTATGCGGTGGCCGTCGAGGTGGAACAAGTAAGAGCGCGGGAAGGGCGAGAACTCACCGACGTCGAGGCGACGATCTATGTCGAGAGGGAGTCGCAGAAAGGGATCATCATCGGACGAGGCGGGGCGATGCTGAAGAAGATCGGCGAGCAGGCCAGGCCGGAGATCGAGATGCTGCTTGGCACCCAGGTCTTCCTGAAGCTGTGGGTGAAGGTCCGGGCCGACTGGCAGAGTGACGACGAGGCCCTGAAGCGGCTCGGCTATCTACAGCCATAGGCTGTTCCAAGTTCCGGGTTCCGAGTTAGGAAACCGTAGCCCCGAACCTGAAACGCGAAACTATAGCAGACGAATCAAATAACGTTACACCGTCATTGCGAGCGACCAAACAAGCCGAAGCCCTGAGTGAAGCGAAGGGGTGGCAATCTCACCTGTCCTGCATGGTCATTGGGGGGATTGCTTCGTCGCTAGGCTCCTCGCAATGACACCTTACTCAGTGCGTTTGTATTAGAAACGCGGAAGATGCCTCTACAAACGACTGAAGCGATCGTCATCGGGGGACACAACCTCGGGGAGGCGGATCGGATCATTCCGTTCTTCACCCGGAGGCTGGGAAAGGTTCGGGCGGTCGCCAAGGGAGCACGGCGGGTTCGCAGTCGATTCGGCGGGACACTGGAGCTGTTCACGCTCGGGCAACTCGTCTTTTTCGAGTGGCCCAATCGAACGTTACACACGATCAATGAGTTCTCGGTCATCGAGCCGTTTTCCCCCCTCAAAGAAGAGCTGGTTCGGCTGAGCCGCGGCGCCTACCTGGTGGAACTGGCGGGCGCAGCGGTCGAGGACGCAGAGCCGAACGAGGAGATCTTCCTTTTGCTTCGCGATGCCCTCACCCTGCTGGTTTCCCACGACGATCGGAAACTTCTGCGGACCTTCGAGATCCGTCTCCTGAGAATTGCCGGGTATCTTCTGGAGCTGTATCGTTGCCTCGTCTGTCGCTCTGCCATCGACCAAAGGGGTGAATTGGCGATAAGCCCGGCTAAAGGTGGGCTGGTCTGCTCGAAATGTGGGGTGCAGGCCCCAGATAAACTGCCGATCTCTTCAGAATCGCTGACATATCTGCGATCTGTCCTGGTCGGTGAGCTCCAAGAATCGTTGTCCAATCCCCTTCCTTCGCCTCACAGTGATGGACTTCAAGAGGTGTTGAGAGTTTGCATTGCCTATTTCTTAGGCAAGAGTCCTCGCTCATCAGCTTTCCTAACCCGCTGTGAACAGGGGTTTTGACGGCTCTTCTCGCCGATTTTTCCTTGACAGGAACATGCCCTCTTGGTAGCGTGTAGCTCGTTTAGCTCTTGGGTGGACCCGCTGTAACTTTGGGTGTTTTCTCCCTCTGTGCGCGTCTCAACACAAGGACTTACGATGTGATGATGAAGAAACGAGCAAGTCGAGCAATGACGTTCCAGGGGCTGGTCCTGGCGCTCGAAAGGTTTTTTGCCGAGCGAGGCTGCGTCATCCAGCAGCCTTACGATATCGAAGTCGGCGCTGGGACGAGTAATCCTGCCACATTTCTGCGGGTTCTTGGGCCAGAGCCATGGAATGTCGCGTATGTCGAGCCATCTCGACGACCCACCGACGGACGGTATGGGGAAAATCCAAACCGCCTCCAGCATTACTACCAGTATCAGGTCATCATGAAACCCTCTCCGGATAATATTCAAGAAATCTACCTGGACAGTCTTCGCAGCGTCGGCATCAACCCGCTGAAGCATGACATCCGTTTCGTGGAGGACGATTGGGAATCGCCAACCCTTGGCGCATGGGGGCTGGGGTGGGAGGTCTGGCTGGACGGGCTCGAAATCACCCAGTTTACCTACTTCCAGCAGGCTGGCGGGATTGACCTGAAACCGATCTCCGCCGAGTTGACCTACGGGATCGAGCGGATCGCCATGTTTCTTCAGGAGGTGGACAGCGTCTATGACCTGACCTGGGTCAAAGGCGTTACCTACGGCGATGTCCACCACAAGGGCGAGGTGGAGTGGTCGGTCCACAACTTCGACGAGGCCGATGTCGCGCTACAACTCCAGCTCTTCGATCAGTACGAGAAAGAGTCGCTGCGGCTTATCGAGAAGGGGTTGGTGCTGCCGGCGTACGATTACTGTCTCAAATGTTCTCACACCTTTAATATCCTGGACGCAAGGGGGGCGATAGGCGTGACCGAGCGGACCAGCTTCATCGGCCGTGTCCGGAACATGGCACGCCGTTGCGCCGAGGGCTATCTCAGGCAGCGTGAGGAGATGGGTTATCCCCTCATGAAGGCGACGCAATCATAAGCAAATTTCAAGGCGACATGACATCTTGGATGCTGGATCGTAGAGGGTCCCCCAAGATCCAGGAGCTGTGATCCAAGATCGTATCTAATCAGTGAGTCGTGCAGGAAAACCCCTGATGACCAAAGAGCTGTTATTTGAGATCGGAACCGAGGAGATCCCCTCGGGCTATATGGCCTCGGCCCTGAAAGATCTGGAGGCGGAAGCCCGTGGTATTTTCAAGGATCAACGGATCCCCTTTTCAGGCGTGCGCACGTTCGGGACACCTCGACGCCTGATCTTATATATCGAGCGGTTGGAGGAGACGCAGGGCGCCCTGGTTCGGGAGGTGGTGGGTCCGGCCAAGGCGGTGGCGTTCGATCAGGAGGGGCGGCCTACCAAGGCGGCCATTGGCTTCGCCAGGGCCCAGGGTATCCCCGTCGAGAAGCTCGGGGTGAAGGCCCTTGATCGAGGTGACTATCTGGTCGCGACGATCGAGGAGCAAGGGACGCGGCTTGAAGAGCTGCTGCCGGCCATCCTGCCCCGCCTGGTCGCTTCCCTCTCCTTTCCGAAGTTCATGCGGTGGGGCGAGGGGACGTTCCGGTTTGTCCGGCCGATTCGTTGGCTCCTCGCCCTGTACAGGGGTCGGGTGGTCCCCTTTGAGATAGACGGGGTCAAGAGCGGAGATAAGACGTACGGCCACCGGTTTCTGAGTCGTGGACAGACTCGCGTTCGGAACTTTCAGGATTATCTTGAGAAGTTGGAAGACCGGTTTGTCATCGTAGACCAGGCGCGTCGCCGGGAGCTGGTGGTAAGGCTGGCCGAGGAGGCCGCCGCCAAGGTCGGAGGAAGGCCGGTGCTGGACGACGATCTGGTGGAGTCGGTGAGCTATCTGGTGGAATATCCCAACGTGGTGTGCGGAGAGTTCGAGCGAGAGTATCTTTCCCTGCCCAGGGACGTGATCATGACCCCCATGCGGAAGCACCAGCGCTACTTCCCGGTGGTCGATGACGCCGGCCAGCTCCTTCCCTACTTCGTGGCGATTTCCAACATGAAGGCGAAGGATATGGAAGTGATTCGTGCCGGGAACGAGCGAGTCTTGAGGGCGCGGCTGAAGGACGCCGATTTCTTCTTCAAGGAGGATCGAAAAACGCCGCTTCCGGAGCGAGTGCCCGAGCTCCGAGGGATTATTTTCCAGGAGCGGCTCGGAACGATGTTCGATAAGGCGCAGCGGCTTCAGCAACTGGCTGCCTACATTGCCGAGAAGGTGGTCCCGGACAGTGTGGGCGATGCTCGTCGGGCGGCACAGGTCTGCAAGGCCGATTTGGTCACGACGATGGTCAAAGAGTTCCCCAACCTCCAGGGGGTCATTGGCCGCGAATACGCGTTGCTCTCGGGCGAGACATCGGCGGTCGCTCAGGCGATCGAGGAGCACTACCTCCCTCGGTTTGCCGGGGATAGGCTTCCCGAATCGATGACCGGCGCCATTGTGGGGTTGGCGGACCGGATCGACAGTATCTGTGGGTGCTTCGGGATCGGCCTGATCCCGAGCGGATCGGAAGACCCGTATGCCCTTCGACGCCTCGGACAGGGCGTGGTGCAACTCCTGCTCAGCACAGGGATCAATTTGCCACTGTCCGTGCCGGTCGGCAAGAGTCTGGAGCTGTTGGGCGATCGCCTGACCCGACCCAGGGAACGCGCGGCGCAGGACGTCATGGAATTCCTGGCTGCCAGGCTTCAAGCGATCCTGACGGAACGGGGGACGACCGCCGATCTCGTGGATGCCGTTCTGTCCGTGGATGTCGAGCGGGTGTCAGAGGCCGGGAGCCGCGCCGAGGCCTTGGCCGCCTTCCGTCAGGAGGCCGACTTTGGGGAACTGACTGTGGCGTTCAAGCGCGTCGTGAACATTCTCCCCAGGGGTTTCTCCAGGGGGGTTGATCCAAGCCGGTTTGTCACGAGCGCCGAGCGGGCCCTTCATGCGGAGGCGGCCACCCTGAGAGCCGAAACGGAGCACCTGGTCCGTGGCCGCGATTACTTCCGGGCGCTGCAACGGATCGCCGCGATCCGCCCCATCGTGGACATGTTCTTTGAGGAAGTCATGGTGATGGTGGATGATCGCGATCTGCAGGAGAACCGTTTGGCAATCCTGAAGGAGGTGGCGGATCTGTTTTCCGGCATCGCCGATTTCAGCAAGATCGCAGTCGTTCCCTGAGCAGTCCGACATGCCGTGAAATGGAACGTCTGAGGAGGCGGCCTATGCCAGGCGGGATGGCATGGCAATAAGTTCGCCGATGCGGTCGAATCGCGGGGTGGCCGGTAAGCCGGCCGGCCTCGCATGGGCATCTGGTCAGCCGCGTAGGACAACAGACCTGTCCCTTTCTGTGAGGGATAGGTCGTTGTATTTTGGTATCTATGGCTTCGAGTCGGGATCGGCGATTCATTCTTTGGTTTGAGGAGATCGGGGCGGATGATGCTCCTCTCGTGGGGAGCAAGAACGCCCTCCTGTCAGAGGTGATGCGTCACCTCGGCAGGCGTGGGGTACGTGTCCCCCAGGGTTTCGTGGTCACCGCGCAGGCATACCGCCACCTGGTCAGGGAGGCCGGGCTGGTCCCGGATCTCAAGCGGGTGCTCAGCGGTCTCGATCCGAGGGATCCGGACGGCTTGGCCCTCAAGGCAAAGCAGGCTCGCGACCTGTTCCTTCGGGCCAGGTTCCCGTCCAACCTGGAGGCGGAAATCGCCAAGGCCTATTGGAAGCTTTGCTCCCGCACGGGCTCGGGCGAGATGCCGGCCGCGGTGCGGGCCAGCGTTGTGGGAGAGACGGTCTCTGACCTGCCTTCCGGGCTGCACGACAGCCTCCTGAATGTCAGAGGGGAATACGCCATCCTCGATGCCTGTCGTCGCTCTTTCGCCTCACTCTTCACCGGGCGGGCCGTCGCCGCGCTGGCGGCCCGTCGGATCGATCCCGTAAGTTCTGTGCTGGCCCTTGGTGTGCAGCGTATGGTGCGGAGCGACGCGGCGTGCTCGGGACGGATGACCGGCTTCGATCCGCGCTCCGGTTTTTCGGAGGTCATCGTGATCCAGGGGACTTACGGGGTCGTGGGTCCGGCCGGAGAGGATGGTGGAACCTCCGACGAGTTCTTCGTCCACAAGCTGACGTTGGCGAAGGGGTTCAGGCCTGTGGTCGTGAGACACCTTGGGGTCAAGGGGTCGAAGTGGATTCACGGACCTGACCCGGAGCGTGCCCTCGTATCGGTTCCCGTGCTGAAGCGGGATCGCGTGCGGTACATCTTGAGCGACGACGAGGTGCTGGAACTGGCACGAACCGCCATGGCTGTCGAGGCTCATCTGAACCGAGCAGTAGAGCTCAGTTGGGCGAAAGATGGCGATGGCATCAATGTCGGGACCGGCATGCTGTTCCTGCTTCAGGCCCGACCCATCGTACGGCCGTCGCGGCCGGTTGAGATCGCCACCTACCTGGTGGACCCCACGGAGGGGTCTCAACAGGTATTGCTTCGAGGGACGGGTGTCGGAGACGCGATCGGTTGCGGCAAGACGAACCTGATCGCCGACACGGGTCGCCTCAACGAGTTCACCGTGGGGAGCGTGCTGGTCGCGGAATCCACCGATCCCGAATGGGAACAGGCGATGCGGGCCGCCGCGGCTGTGATCACTGTCCAAGGCGATCGTGCCAGCCATGCGTCGCGCTTTTGCAGCGAGCGAGGCCTGCCGTGTCTCGTCGGTGCCGGTCCCGCCGCGGCGCTGCTTGATGACGGGATGGACGTCACAGTGGACTGCCGCGATGAGATCGGCATCGTGATGAAAGGACGTCGGTCGCATCGGGTCGAGCGAGTCCGCCCGTCGGAACTTCCGGAGACAAAGACCGAACTTATGCTGATCGCGGGACCGTTGGATCGCGCGTTTTTCGAGGCCCAGTATCCCATCGATGGCGTCGGAATGTTCGCCTTGGATGCGATCATTGAGGAACACGTCGGCATTCATCCCTTCGCCCTCCTGGACTTTGACCAGCTTCAGGAGAGGACCAATCGGGGTCGCGGAGACGATAGTGGCCTTGCCACCGTGGTGGAGGCCATCGAAAGGCGCGCGGCTCCCTATCCCAGGAAGGCCGACTGGTGTGTTGATCAGCTCTCCTGCGCGATCGGCTCCTTCGCTGCGGGCTCATACCGTGAGGTGTCTGGCCACGTGAAGGGTGATATCCTGGTCCGCCTTTCAAACCTCAGTTCAGATCGTTACTCGCGCCTGCTGGGAGGGGATCGCTATGAGCCCAGGTCGGGGGATCCGCTCCGCGACCTGCGGGGTGCGGGCCGCCACTGTCACCCGGTGTACGGGCGGGCCTTCTCCCTGGAATGCCAGGCCATCAAGCGGGTGCGGGATGAGATGGGGTTCAGTAACGTCAAGGTGATTGTTCCGCTCTGCCGTACGCCCGAAGAGGGGCGGCGACTCCTTTCGCTGATGGGGAGTCACGGGTTGACTCGGGGCGAAAAGGGGCTCGAGGTCTATCTCCAGGTCCAGACACCCAGCAATCTCCACCTCATACAGCAGTTTAGTCGTCTCTTTGACGGCTTCATCGTGGATGCCGAGGACCTGTCGTCCCTGGCCATGGGCGTGGGGAGTATCGACCATGACCCTGGCCTCTTCAGGGAGGCGGCTGCCGCGGCGAGACGATTCTGCAGCGAGTTGCTCGTAGGGGCGAAACGGCATCGACCGCCCCGCAGGGTCGGGTTCTGCGTGCGGGATCCAGAGGTGATCCCCTCTTGGGTCGCCTTTTTCGCCGAGATGGGCGCCGACTTTGTCGCCACGCGGCCGAATAAAGTGGCCATTACCCGCGTGATCGCGGCGTACGCCGAGCTTGCCCGACAGGAGCGAAAGCATTTGGTGATTGTGGAAACGGATCCCGCCACAGGTCGAGAGATTGTTCGGCTTGGCGTGCCGCCCAGGTGGCTGAAGGATCGGGCGAGGCGCTGGGCGCCGCATGTGGCGGGGAAGGTGCGGGAGCTTCCCGCCGAGACGAGGAGGGCTGCCGCAGCTCTCTTGGGCGCGATGACCCCGAGGGTTCAGATCGAACGACCGGGAGAGGAGCGTGAGGTGTTTTGCTGGCGGGTAGAGGATGTGGACGTCGCCAAAGAGCAGCGGGCGAAAGGGGTGAGGTCGGTCAAGGTGCGACCGATCGGAAGCCTCAACGTTGGAGAGCTGTTGGATGTGGCCAGTGTCTGGACTGATCAGACCAGGGCGGCCGGTCGGAAGGCGCCGGCAAGCGAGTCGGGTAATATCCAAGGCCTTGTCAAGCGATTCGAAAACGCGAGAGCTGAGTTCATCGCCCAGATCTTTGCCACCGCGGTCACCGAGCTGTTCAGAAGAGAGATGCAACAGGTGTAGGGAGAACCACGCCGCCGTTCGAGAGCAGGGGGGGGCGTGTGAGGGTTGGCCGGACGATCGCATCGCGCTCCACGGGTCTTCTCGATGAATGGCAGGGCGGGCGAGCGACCTGTACCCACGGGAATGCAGTGCGAGGATAGGCTATGGAACCGGAGATCTTGGAACGGATCAACCGAGGTATCCTCCTCAGGACCGGCGCGTACCTGACCAACGATCACTTTGTCCTTCCGTCGGGGCGCCATGCCAAGGAGTATGTGGAGAAGGCCCTAGCCACGACTGAGCCGGCCTTCACCGAGGGGTTGGGGGACGTGATTGCGAAGCATTTCGCGGAGCAGCCGATCGATCTGGTCCTCACCACAGGCTACGGCGCTTCGCTCCTGGGCCACTGCATTGCCAGAGCCCACCCATCACAACCACGGTTCGTCTATGCCATCAAGCAGCGGGACAATGGGGGCACCAGCCAGGTGTCCCTCCCGAGGGAATTCCGGCAGTATTTTGCCGGCACGCCCAGGGTGTTGATCGTCGAGGACATCCTGACCACCGGAGAGACCGTGAAAGGGCTGATTGACCTTGTCAAATCGTTGAGCGGGAGGGTGGTTGGGATAGGGACCCTCTGGCGGCGGAGCCAGAGGATCAAGTTTAAGTTCCCCCTTTTCACGCTGATCGATCGGGAATTTCCGACCTACGCCCCGAAGGACTGTCCGATGTGCCGCAAAGGCATCCCGATCAACCGGGAGTACCTGTCTGAGCCGCCGCCGAAGCATAGCCGCCGAAGAGCGGTGGGCGCCCATTGACGGACGTGTCGCGATAGAGGGTTCGAGGTCGGATACCAAATTCTGCCGAGCTATCGTGGGCTGATCGGGCTGGCGACGTAGAATGCTGCGAAACGGAACAGTGACATGGTATATGCCAAACACAGATGATGCTGAGAGAGGAGACCCGTGTGACCATCGGAATTTTAGTCCCGAAAGGTTGGATCAGGTGGGTTGGACTCGCGGTCCTGCTCCCCGCTCTGTCATGGGCGGAGCCGCCAACGAGCTCGTCGCTGGCAGGCACGGGAGCCTCAAGTGATGTGAGGGTTGGTCTGGCAAAGGATATGGAGGCGATCGCCGGCCGCACCCTGGCCCGTGCCGACGAGTCGCGAGCGGGCGAAACGGCAGGGAGGGCCACCCTCCGGCCGGAAGAGGGATTCCGCGCGGGAACGTGGCACGTGGGTTTCATGGCGGGCTTTAGTATCCCTCATAAGATCTTCCA
>JACPQX010000036.1 GCA_016190255.1 Candidatus Methylomirabilis oxygeniifera
CGTCAGTGATGAGCTGGGATTCACGGCCCAGCCTCTCCCGACGCTCGAACCGCGGTCGGAGGACGAGGCCCTCGCGGCCATTCGATCGTTGATCGACCGCTACGATGTTCGGGAGGTGGTGGTCGGGCTTCCGAAGAACATGAACGGGACGCTGGGCCCCGCGGCGGAGAAGGCACTCGCATTTGCGGCGCGCCTGGAGGAGGGAGGCCTGGCCAAGGTCACGATGTGGGACGAGCGCCTCACCAGCAGGGCCGCCGAACGCCTGCTGATCGAGGCCGACGTCCGGCGATCAAAGCGCAAGCGCGCCGTCGATCAGATGGCCGCGGTCCTTATCCTTCAGGGTTTTCTCGATCGCGCCAGCCATCAAACGGGCGAGTCCTCGTGAGTGCAAACCCGACAAAACCCCCGCTTCCAACGCTGGCGCTTACGGTGTATCTCTGCCTTCTGGTAGGTGGAGGCTCCCTGTGGTACATCCTGAACAGGCCGGTCGGGGGGACCAGCGAGGCTCCGAGGGTCGTCCTGATCAGGCCGCAATTCAGCTCTCTGCGGATCGCGGGAGCGCTCAAGGATGCCGGCGTGATCCGGAGCCGTCTGGCCTTTCTGGCCGTCGCCGTCGCTCGCGGCTCCTATCGACGCCTGCTCGCCGGGGAGTATGAGTTTGCTCCCGGGCTGTCACTTTTGGAGATCGTGCGGCGCCTTGAGCAGGGAAGAGGTCTTGTCCATCGGGTGACGATTCCCGAGGGGCTTGCCGCCCAGCAGATCGCCCAACTCCTAGCAGAAAGGGGGTTGGTTGATCGCGATCGGTTCATGGGCCTGCTCCGGGATCGAGGGATTCTCGAGCGGCTACGGCTGGAGGGCGATTCGCTTGAAGGGTACCTCTTCCCCGATACCTATCGCCTGATCAGGGGTCTCAGCGAGGAAGCGATCGTGCAGCGAATGGCGCGGCGGTTTCAGGAGGTGTTCGGTCCGGAGGAACAGGCGCGCGCCCGGGCACTGGAGATGTCGGTGCCCGAGGTCGTGACGTTGGCCTCCCTCATCGAGCGGGAGGCGCATGTCCCCGAAGAGCGGCCACTCATTTCGGCGGTCTTCCATAATCGGCTGCGGCGGGGGATGCCGCTGCAATCGGATCCTACGGTCATGTACGGGCTCTCGCGCTTCAGCGGCCGGCTGACCAAGGCCAACCTGCAGGCGCCGTCGCCCTACAACACCTATCTTCGTCAGGGACTGCCGCCCGGTCCCATCGCGAGCCCCGGACGGGCATCGATCATGGCGGCGCTGTATCCCGCGTCGTCCCGGTACCTCTACTTCGTGTCAAAGAATGACGGGACTCATGCCTTTTCAACGACCCTGCGGGAGCACGACGCGAGGGTGAGGCGGTATCAGATGGGTGGGGGGGGATGAGACGCAGTTCGGTGGCATTCGCCCTGGTGATGTTGAGCCTGCTCCTCGCCTCCTGTGCCGGAGAGCAGGCCGCGACGAAGCAAGCTCAGGCCGACAGCCAGTATAATCTCGGCCTCGCTCACCTGTCCGGTGGGGACGCCAAGCAGGCGATCGTCCAGTTCGGTCATGCGATCACCGAAGATCCCGATAACCCGACGCTTCACAATGCCCTAGGGCTGGCCTATCTGCTGGATCGTCGGATCGACCTCGCCATCGCTTCATTTCAGAAGGCGGTCCAGATCGATCCGAAGTTTTCGGATGCCTATAATAATCTCGGGTCGGCCTATGTCCAGAAAGCGCAGTACGATCAAGCGGTCGTGGCCTTTAAGCGCGCGCTGACAAACCCGGCCTACCTGACCCCGGAGCAGGCGCACCTGAACCTCGGGAATGTGTATGTGGTTCAGGGTCGGCTCGCCGAGGCGATCGAGGAATTCAGGCGGGCGCTCGACGTGTCGCCCGATTTCGCCGAGGCTCACAACCGCCTTGGGTATGTCCACCTGGTGCAGGGGCGGGCGGAACTGGCGATCGCCGAGCTCACCTTGGCGCTGAAGCAGGCGCCGGAATTGGCGACTGCCCATCAGAGCCTTGGGTTCGCCTTGCTGCTCGCAGGTCAGAAAGATCGGGCCAAGCAGGCTTTTCAGAAGGTGGTGGAGTTGAGCCCCACAGGGGAGATGGCCGCCGAGGCCATGCGCCAACTCAAGCAGCTCAACCAGTAAAGGCGTTCACAGTTCACAGTTCACGGTTGACTGTATAGTGGAGACAGGTTTTCTGTACCGTCAACCTCTTGGCCTGCCAATCACACGCAGGTCTTGTCATTGCGAGCGACCAACGGGCCTGTCCTGAGCCGAGTCGAAGGGAGCGCGGCAATCTGCTCTTGTGTTAGCTACCGGCGATAGGTGTCTACGCACGTGGCACAACAGGTCATCGAAGCGCACGTTGAGCTGAAGGGTCTGAGCCTTGAGGAGATGGAGGAGTTTGTCGCCCTCCATGGCGAGCCCGCCTATCGTGGCCGGCAGCTCTTCCAATGGATCTACGGGCGTGGTTGCCGCCGGTTCGAGGAGATGACCGACCTGCCGGCGGCGCTTCGCGCGACCCTGGTGGAACAGGCCTCGATCGGCGCCCTCACTTGTCTCGACAAGCAGGTCTCGAGCGATGGCACCCGGAAGTACCTCTTCGGCTGTGCAGACGGCCGGAAGATCGAGACAGTCCTGATTCCCGATGAGGGGCGACTGACCGCGTGTCTGTCCGTCCAGGTGGGATGCGCCCTGGCCTGCGCCTTCTGCCTCACCGGAAGGATGGGGTTCGTTCGGCACCTGCACGCGGGCGAGATCGTGGATCAGGTTCTCGCGCTTCGTGAAGAGCTTTCGCCGGGAGAGCGGATCGGCAACCTGGTCTTGATGGGAATGGGGGAGCCGCTGCACAAC
>JACPQX010000001.1 GCA_016190255.1 Candidatus Methylomirabilis oxygeniifera
CACGTCTACCTTAGGGGGGCTAGAGGCTCGACCGCTCTCCCGAGGCGCTGTCGGTCGCACGTGGGGTGGCGCTGCATGGGTAGTGGGGACTGGTTGCTGTTGCCGTGCTTCGATGGCACGCGGGGCGAACGTGGCTCGCGGCCGGCTTGAGCTCGGATGCGGGACTGTGAGGCTAAGCGCATGCAAGCCGATATATAGCAATGGTGGCCCCAACGGGACTCGAACCCGTGTTTCGGCCTTGAGAGGGCCGCGTCCTAGGCCACTAGACGATGGGGCCATGTGGCTGGGGGGCAAGGATTCGAACCTCGATAAGCAGATCCAGAGTCTGCCGTCCTACCGTTGGACGACCCCCCAAGAAAATGAACGTCCAAAGGGAACCCCTTTGGACGGGGAGACTATGAAAGACTGCTGCGAAAAAGTCAAGGCGAAAAATCAGCCGATGCGGTCACTTGGAAGGCCCGGAACACGTCTGATCGGTCACCTTCCCCCTCTCATCCTCGCCTTCTCGGTGGAGGGGAGAAGGAAGGTTCATGCTGTCGTGCAGGGTCTGAAGCTTTGTCACCTCGCACACCCTGGTGCCGCCCGGAGTGCGGAGAGTGACCCGATCTCCAACGCGCTTGCTGATCAGACTCCTCCCGATGGGGGAGGCAACGGAGATCCAACCGCGCTTGCCGTCCATCGTCTCCGGGAAGACAAGGGTATAGGCCGATTCCTCACCGCTTTCCTCATCCACGAGATGGACGGTGCTCCCCAGGGCCACGCGATCCTTCGGAATCGCTATCAGGTCGATCTTGCTGACCTCCGCTATACGCTGCCGCAGAAAGGCGATTCGGGCCTGGACGAATCCTTGCCGATCTTTGATCGTTTCATACTCACCGCTCTCGCGTAAATCCCCCAACTCCCGAGCGGCCTGGATCTTCTTGGGAATCTCCTGCCTGAATTCCCGCTCCAGGGTCTCGAGCTCTTTCCGGAGCCCTTCAAGCAGCTCGCCGATCCTCATCCCTCCTCCTCCAGCGCCTCTTCCACCCGGCGTCGCACCAACTCCGGTCCCATCAACTCCATGATGGGAAAGATGGGCGGGCTGACCGCTTTCCCTGACAGTGCGACCCGGAACGGCTGGGCCAGATCTACCAGCTTCAGACCAAGGGTCTCCGCCCTCGCCCGGAACAGACGCTCCAATAAGGCAGTGGTGAAGGCGGACAGCACATCGATGTCTTGGAGCAACGCAAGAAGCCTGGCCTTCGCTTCCGGGGTGAGTATCTTGCGGACCGCCGCCTCGTCACGCTCGATCTTGCCCTCGAAGACGAATCGGGACGAGGAGGCCAGCTCGGCGAGGGTCCTGGCCCGCTCCTGAAAGAGACGGAGGGCTGCCTCCAGCCACGCGTCGTCCTTCCGCCCCACCTCCTCCCTGTTTACGCCACTCGCCTCCCAGAAAGGTCTGATCAATGGGACCAGCCGCTCGGGGGCGGACTGCTTCAGGTACTGGCCATTCAGCCACTCAAGCTTGACGGGATCGAATACGGCGGCGGTTCTGCCGACCTTCTCGAGGGTGAAGTGCCGGATCATCTCTTCCGGCGCAAAAATCTCCTGGTCGCCGTGGGACCAGCCGAGCCGCGCCAAGTAGTTCACCATGGCCTCCGGCAGGTACCCCATCTCCTTGTAGGCCATGACACCCATCGCGCCATGCCGCTTTGACAGACGGGAACGATCCGGGCCCAGAATCATCGGAATGTGCGCAAAGCGGGGAAGCGGCAGGTCCAGGGCCTCGTAGAGTTTGATCTGGCGCGGAGTGTTGGAGATGTGGTCGTCACCCCTGATCACGTGCGTGATCCCCATGAGCACGTCGTCGATAACCACGGCGAAGTTGTAGGTGGGCATCCCGTCGGAGCGGAGCAGGATGAAGTCGTCAAGGTCGGCATCCTCGAAGCGAATGGGGCCGTGGACCAGATCGGCGATCTCAATAGTGCCCGATTCCCGAATCAGCAGACGGACGGCGGCTCCCGCGGCCCCGACGAGGCCGCCCCGCCCAGATGAGGGGCGGCGGTTGCCCCGCTCCCGGCAGCGACCGTCATACTTCAGTGACCGCCCGGCGGCAAGCGCGGCCTTGCGTCGAACCTCCAGCTCTTCCGGTGTGCAGACACAGTAGTAGGCCTTCCCATCCTCGAGCAGCTTCCGGGCATACTCCCGGTACAGGTCGAGGCGATCGGCCTGTCGATAGGGACCCAGCGGCCCGCCTACCTCAGGGCCTTCGTCCCAGTCCAGCCCCAGCCAATGCATCGCATCGAGGATCGCGCCGGCCGACTCCTCGGTGGACCGTTCAGCGTCGGTGTCTTCGATTCGAAGGATAAAGATGCCGCTCTCATGGCGGGCGAAGAGCCAGTTATAGAGCGCCGTTCTGGCCCCTCCCACATGCAGGTATCCTGTCGGGCTCGGGGCAAACCGGACCCTGGGCTTTGGCGAGGTCATGATTTTTGGGGTGGAGGACCCTGCTCCGCCTCGTCGATCAGCATGACGGGAATCCCGTCACGGATCGGGTACCGTAGACCGCATGCGGTGCAGACGATCCTGGCGGCAGGCTCGTCCAACACGACATCAGCCTTGCAAGACGGACAGGCCAAAATCTCCAGTAGCTCCTTATCGACCATGCTTCACTCCTGTTTTTCAAATGGTTACAGCGTCTACTGAATGTATCGGTTCAGAGTAGGCCGGCGGCGGCCAACTCCCTGCGAACCACCTCCATCTCCTCAGGTTGCAACGAAAGCAGCGGGGGCCTCGGAGGCCCTCCATAATAGCCCCGAAATGCCATGGCGGCCTTCACTCCAGCGATCCCAAACCGCGAATTGATGGCGCGGGTGAGGAGGATCAGCCGGAGCTGCAGCCGCTTCGCTTCGTCGTGCTTTCCATCCTCAAAAAGGCGATGGACCAGAGCGCACTCTTGAGGGGCAACATTCGCCAGCGCCAATATGCCGCCACGCGCCCCCAAGCACAGCCCCGCGTAGAAGGTCATGGCGGTCCCAACGAAGAGCTGAAAGGAGGAAGAGGTCACGCGAACGAACTCGGCGAACGTCCCCATGGCGCCCGAGCTGTCCTTCATCCCGATGATGTTCGGATGCCCTGCCAGCTTCGCCACCGCGTCGGGCTCGATCACGACCCCGGTGAACTGGGGGACATTATATAGCAGAATCGGGATCGGTGTGGCATCGGCCACCGCCGTGTAGTGCGCCTCCAGCTCCCGGCTCTTCATGGCGCCTTTATAATACCATGGCGTCACCACAAGCGCCGCCTCGGCGCCGATCATGGCCGCTCGGTTCGTCAGCGCAATGGTCTCCCGCGTCGATTCGCACCCGGTCCCGGCGATAAACCGCTTCTCGCCCGGGATGTGCTTCCTTGCCACCTCCCAGAGGCGGAGCTTTTCCTGCTCGGTGAGGGTGGCGCATTCCCCGGTGGATCCCACCACAAGATACCCGCTGAGGTCAGTCTGGTTCCAGCGCTGCAGATTTTCCGCCAGCCTCCCGTACGCCACCTCGCCATCCTCCCCGAACGGCGTCGGCACCGGAGGCATCACCCCCCTCAAATCGGTCGACATCTCGCCTCCGCCGGTCTACACCGCTGGATGGCGTTGCTCCTCGTTGCGCCGATCAGACGCGCTCGAAGAGGGATCATGCGAGTCTGCCGCTGGCTGCATGCGGCAGGTAAACGCCGTCTTCAATTGTGATCCATTCAGGCGCTTTCTCGCCTCGGCTCGCTGCACTGGCCGCCGCCGCCTTCGGAAAGACAAATTATTGGGTGGCCGCACTGCGGACAGACATCTGCTTCGGTACTGACGGCCTTCCCGCATTCAGGGCAATCTCTGAGAGCCGTCGCTAAGTGTGTTTCGGGTGAGCGCAGTAACGTCGGATGATCCGCGCCGTCCTTTGGCGTGGGTCTCCATCGCCTTGTCAGGCCGTGCGTCGCTCTTGGTGCTTGGCGATGAGTTCCCGAATTACCGGGACCAGCTCGTTCGGAACTTCCATCACCGTTTGCGTCGCGTCCTCAAGCGCAGCCTCGTCCTCTGCCACAGCCTCGGCTTCCGTCTGCTGCTCGTAATCGGCCAGCACGCGGCGGACCCGCACCTCGTCCCAGCCCGGCGGAAACTTGCTCTGTCTCATCTCTTGCCTTTCCGACGGCGGCGCCGTCGATACGCGGTCAGCGGCTTTCCTTGCAGCTCATACGGGGTGATCACAAATACTCGATCCGGCCCCGGGTCAGGAACATAGATCACGCGCAGGTAGCGTCCCGCCCGTGTCTTGCCAATAGCGACCCGGGACCCTTCTCGACCCGGACGATCCTCGCCAGGATTCGTGAGTACATCGGTGACTTCGTCTTAATCGACGGCGTGCCCGTAGATGTGCGGCTGCTCAGTCTCAGGGTCGAGATAGAAGCGTATGTTCATGCTCACACAGCATATCGCGCTCGCCGCATGGGGCTTAACTAGAATTAGACTCCCCATCGGGAGAGGGCAAACGCGGCCATGGGAGATGTTGGCGAATTATACGCCCCGCCCTCGCATTCGGGCAAGGATTGATACTGAAATCTCCAAGTGTTACCCTTTGGTTGAGTGGGAGTAATGGTGTCGCAGAATCTTAGGGCGGGAGGCCCCCGATCCACCAAGCGTCATAGCGGTTTTTTCCCCATGATTATGGCGTCCTCACGAGGATGGTCATAGTAGTTGCGGCGGCGGCCGATCTGTCGGAAACCATACCGTTGATAGAGTGCGTTCGCCGCCTCGTTGGAAGCCCTGACCTCCAGGTATCCGGCCTTCGCCCCCATCGATTTGGCTCGGCGGATGATCTCCTCCAGGAGCTGGGAGGCAACGCCTCGCCGCCGGTAGCCTGGGTGGACTGCAATGTTGTTGATCTGCAACTCCCCGGCAACGATCCAGGCGCACAGAAAGCCTGCGATGCGAAGCCCCGATCCTTCGTCGGCCCTCGCCACAAGGACCTCTGAGATTCCTTCGGAGGAGAGCTCATAGAGGAACATCTCCTCAGTCCAGGGTTCAGAGAACGAGAGGCTCTCGATGGCCAGGACCTCGGGCAGGTCGTCACGACGCATTGAATCGAATGCGACGGGAACACTCGCCTCGTTCACCGGTCTTGCTCTGCTGCTACGAATCCTAGTGGGCATGCGTGCCAAGGCGTTTGAGCTCCGCTTCGGATGCCCGCAGGTAGCGGGGAGCCAGCCCTGAGATCTCATCGTGCTGCCCCTGCAATAGACGGCGGTGTCCAAGTTCGGCCACGGCCGCCGCGCGGCCGCCGCGCTGCGAAAGGGGAGGAAAGAGGGCCATCTCCCCCAGACGGCCCTTCAAGAGGTCTCCATAGACGGCCAGCCCGTCGCCAAGGAACACGGTTCGCTCCCGTATCCGGGCTACCAGGAGGTCTGGTGAGAGGGCTGCCTCGTCCATGAGACGGATCAAGCGGTCCCCCTCATGGCGGAACAGGGCGCAGTAGATTTCACCTTTCCTGGCATCGAGGATGGGACAGATCTGGTAGACACAGAATGAGAGGGTCCAGGCCATTGCTTGAAGTGTGGAAACACCGACAAGCGGCCTACCGGCTGCAATCGCCAGCCCCTTGGCAGTGCTGAGCCCAATCCGCAGGCCGGTAAAGGAACCTGGACCTGTGGCCACGGCGATCCCCTCGACCTGGCTGAGTGCGATCCCCGCGTCGCGGACGACCCGATCGATCGACGGCAGGAGGCGCTCGGTGTGAGTCGCCTTCACATTCAACAGGTATTCCGAGAGCAGTCCCTGTTCCGACAACAGGGCTACCCCTCCTTGCATCGTGGAGGTCTCGATCCCCAGCACCAGCATAGCAATCTGACCATACCACGGACTCTACCGTCCGGCAAGGTCACAACAATCTGGGAAAGCGCCAAAAGAGATGATCGAGGAAGGCAGATGATCAGAGGATCGCGCGGATGACTCTCGAAGGCGGACGCTCGGCCATAAAGGCATCAGGACCGGACCGCCTCGCTGACTCCTTTGACGAGGCGGTAGACCACCTGGATGTTCGGGATCGGTATCTGCAAACGTGCGGCTTCGCGCACGACGTACCCGAGAATCTCCTCGACCTCGGTTCGCCTTCCCCGTTCGATATCTTGCAGCATTGAGATTTTCACCCGGGCCATCCCGGCCTGCTCCATCTTTCGTCCCTGCTCCTGCAAGAACGCGACGGCCTCCTCCATCGGCGCCTCGCAGACGGTCTTCACCTCGAAGCCGGGAAAATCGTTCAGCGGGATACCCTGGGCCTTGGCGAGCTGCGCGCATTCTCTGGCTAACTCCACGTAGATGCCCGCGAGGGCTCGATTCTTCAACACTCGGTGAAATTCGAGGCGTGTAAGGACTGAGAGGCCGGCTGACGGAAGAATCGTATTCAGTTTGCACCAAGTCGCGGAACGAATATCGGAGGCAATCTGGGCCTTGAGTCCCGCCTTCCCGAACATCTCGGCGACGGCCTTGACGCGATCGGTCTCACGACGATCATACTCCCCGACATAGGTGATTGAG
>JACPQX010000037.1 GCA_016190255.1 Candidatus Methylomirabilis oxygeniifera
CGTTCTTGGGGCTGCGAAGAACGGTGGGATTGCGGAGCCTGCCCTGAGTGTGGTCGAAGGGGACACTCCGTGCCCTCGCAATGACACATGGCTCATTCCCTTCAACTTAGGACAGTACCGGGAACCGCGTTCACCTTGACATCACGGGCGACGACCCGCTATACTCTCTTGCGTGCGCCCGGGCGCCCGCAGATCGGTTCGAAGCATCTCTGGTCGGAGTCGCAGCAGAGGAGGTCCAGTGCATCGTCGGCAGAACGGTGGATTCCGATGGAGTTCAGACCGCCCTCGCCCGCAGCGGCCGCGGTCCTTGGCCCTTTTCTGCGGGACGGTCCTCCTGCTCCTGCTCCGGGTCCTTCCGGCTCATGGGGCAGACACGGTGGCGGCCGTGGATGCCCGGGCGCTGTCGGACGCCTACTATACCATTATGAACGGTCCGGGGCTCGATCCGAAGACACCGATCGGGCACGAGCCCGACGAGGTCCTGACGGCCGAGCGGGAGCTTCAGAGGCTCAAGGCGGAATACGCCAGCGCGCGAGCAGCCGGCCTGAGCCCGGAGGCCAAGGCGGCGTATGAGAAGAAACTCCTGGAGAAAAACGCCGCCTTACAGGCCCTCTACGGCAAGAGTTGGAGGGATACCGTAGAGCTCGTGAAATGGCGCTCCCGGGAGTTGCTCGTGGCTCGCCTGTTCAACCGGATCGAGCAGTATGCTCAAGAGCAGGGAATCGCCCTCATCCTCAACCAGGAGAATGGCAACGAGATGTTTCGCCGGGAGGGATGGTCCGGCGCTTCATCGGACCCGATCGACATCACGCGGCCACTGATCGAGTGGCTTCGTCAGAAGGAGGAGTCCCAACGTCGCCCCGGGCCCGCCCGCCGGTAACAGACCGAACGCGGCCCGCCTCTGTTCTTCATCATCCTGGCGCACAACGACATGCTGCTGAATGCTCGTGCCGCCGTGACGCGACAGCCTCTCGCGTCCCTCGTGATTCTCTTTCTGTGCCTTTTCCCGATGCGGGCGGCTGCCGCAGGCGCCAACAGCGAACTGGTGCCCGGCTCGAGGATTGTCTTTCCGTATTATGACCTTCGGCCCGGTTCTGCGACCTTCCTCATTTTTACCAACGTGGGCCCCGAATCCACCTCGGTCCGGATGGAGTTTTACGATATGACCTGCATCCGCCGGGATTCCTCCATCAGCCTCTCTGCGGGGGACGTCGATCTCCTGGATCTGAGCAGCGCGCTTCCGAGCGAGCCGTCAGGGACGTTCCAGCAGGGCTTCGTCGATGCCGTGGCCAATGATGATGTCCTGATGGGCACGGCGCTGATCGTGAACGTGACGCAGGATTGGGCGATCCTCTATCATGGGGCAGCGGCGCGGCGTCGGGTTGGCGCGGTGACGCCGTTCGAGCCGTACCCTTCCCGCCTCTTCCTGCCGGCCTTCCTGACACCAGGGAGCCTGGGGGAAGCCGGGTTTACTGATGGCCTGTTGGTCCTTGCCGCGCCACACCCCACGCAGCCGGGCGGTGAGCTGCCGGCCCAACCGATCCAGGCGAGCTTCGAAATATTTCTCAAGACGGGGAGCACACGCGACAGCGGGGGATTCCAGGATTTCGCCGAGGTGACCAATGCGGTCTCTGGCGGCGCCTCCGGCCATCAGGTCATTCTTCCGATAGGGCAGATTACCGGTTCCCTCCCACCCCCAACCTTGGGCTGGCTTTCGGTCGCAAATAGCGTCGTCGATGACTCCGGGATCCCTTTCGGGCTGGTAGGGCTCTACCTTCAAACCGTCGTCCGCCCGGAGGGCGGCATGGCGATGGCGATCCGGCTGTGGGGCGACCCGACCGAGGTGCCTGGTCCCTAGGGGCGTCGAGGGACGTGTGGCACACCTGAGCGTCGTCGTCTGGGGAGACGGAGGCGGGCCTGTATTCGAGAGCTGCCGCGAATGCCTGATCCGATTCACGATGGAGCTCCAAGGAATCTCCGAGGCTGCGGGCGACGCAAGCCTGGGTTCCGTGATGGCGCAGGCCCCCGCCTCCTTCGTGGCGTTCCTGGACCATCGAATCGCTGTCTCGCCGGGATGGGCCGCCCGGCTCATCCGGGCCCTGGAAGGCTCCGGCGCCGCGGCCATCGGTCCCCTCTCTAACGGCGCGACCGGCCCGCAGCGCCGGTCCGCCGATTATCAGGATATCCCCGGCTATCTGACATGTGCGGAGCGGATCGCGCGGCAGCACGCCGGCCAGGTTCAGGCGGTTGACGCCCTGGGCGATTTCTGCATCGTCTGCAGGCGGGAGCTGCTGGCCGGCCTCGATCCCGCGACGGACCTTGCGAACCTTGGCGCGGCGATTCGGGCGGCGGGCCATCAGGTCGTTGTCGCGCTCGATACGTACGTGCATTCGTTCGCCGGTTATTACGACCACTCGCGTCCCGAGCTGGAGGCTCTGATCCAGCGCGACGCCAGGACGGTGCTGGACGTCGGCTGTGGCGCCGGGGCGCTGGGCGCGGCGCTCAAGCGGCGAGGCGCCGTGGAGGTCATCGGGGTGGAGGCCGACCCGGGGGCGGCGGACGCAGCCACGCGCGTCCTGGATCGGGTGCACCGTGGTGACATCGAGTCTCTGGACCTCCCATACTCCCCCGGCACGTTCGACTGCATCGTCCTTGCCGATATCCTCGAGCACCTGCGGGATCCCTGGGGACTGCTCAGGCGCCTCGCTCCTCTCCTTGCGCCGCATGGTCGGCTCATCGCCAGCCTTCCGAATGTTCGCCACTGGTCGGTGGTCCGAGGGCTTCTGGGCGGAGACTGGACCTACCTGCCCGCCGGGATCCTGGATCAGGGACACCTGAGATTCTTCACCCTGAAGAGCGGCCGGGCCCTCTTTGAGGCCGCCGGCCTGAGGATCGTCGAGGTCCATCCGGTCGGCGGCGGGCTGGTCCCCGACCTCACCCCGCTCGTCGAGGCGGGCGGCGCCCTTTCGCTCGATTGCTCGACCCTTGGCGAGGAGGCCCGGGTCACCCAGTATCTGTACGTCGTGGAGAGGCGGGGGTGAGCGGGAGCGGGCCGGCCGACCTCTCGGTCATCCTGGTCAACTACAACGTCGCGCCACTTGTCCTTCAGGCCGTCGGGTCGCTGCTGAGCCAGAAATTTACCGCGCAGGATGGCGGCGATGGCCGCCTTGAGATTCTGGTCATCGACAACGCGTCCTCGCCTGACGATATCGCGCGCCTGGATCGCCTGCCCTCCTCTGTGATCCAACTGCGACATGACCGGAATCTCGGTTTCGCCGCAGCCAACAATCGTGGGATCGAGCGGGCGTCCGGTCGATACCTCTGCTTCCTGAACCCCGATACGAGGGTGCTGGACGGCGCGATGGAGGCCCTGCTTCAGCACCTGTATCGGCATCCGGAGGTTGGGGCCGTCGGGCCGAGGATCTGGGCCGATGACGATCGCGCCTTTCTCCTTCCGCCGGGGGACCCGCCGACGCTCTCGTTCATCCTGACGCGGATGGTCGGGGAGATCGTTCCGGAGGTGGGCCGGCGCCAGAGCCATCGATGGCATCGTTATGCGTTGACGTTCTGGCGCAGCCGCGCGCCTGTCGCGGTCCTGATGCTGTCCGGGGCGTGCATCCTGACATCGAGGGGTGTGGTGGACAGCGTAGGGGGGTTCGATCCAGGGTACTTCTTGTACTACGAAGACGCCGACTGGTGCAGGCGCGTCCGGGGGGCCGGATATCGACTGGCCGTGGTGCCGGACGCCGAGATCGTCCACTACTATAACCAGAGTGGAAAGTCTGACCCTCAGGGCGCGTGGGGACACGGTCTTCGGTCACAGGCGCGTTTCGTGCGCGCCCACTATGGGCTGCCGGGGACGCTCCTCTACAGGGCCTCGCGCTTCATCAGCGACCGGCTGGCCCGCCTGCGGGCGCCCTCTGCGCCGCCAGGGTTGATCGATCTCGGTCGCCTCGCGGGACCCCCACGGTTCAGCGTGGCTGAGGACATTCCGCCCCGTGGGATCGTGATCGAGATCGGCTACGATTGGCTCTTTTTTCCATCGGTGGCCGCCTTCCTGCGCGCGCCTGACTTCCAGCTCTCGCCCGCCGCGTGGGACATGATCCGGCCGGGCCGCTACTACGCGAGGTTGATCGATCCGGAGAACCTCAGGCCGCTGGCCGTCTGGTCGTGGGAGAAATGATGAAGGGCCTCGGCAGATCTCTTGCAGCCGATCCCCGGTCACCTCGTTAACCCTCCAGTGCTCCCGTTCCCACCGAAGGGCGATCGTAGCCCGGCCATCCTGGAGAGCCCCGGCAAGGGAACCGTCGCATGCCTCTCCCGGAACATGGGTGATCCGGACCGTCCCGGGGATCCTCGCGAACGGGGGAGCGGCAGCCACCTGTAGCGCCCAACTCTTGGCCCCAAACAGCTCAGCCCCGTAGAAGAAATCGGGATTACCGATGACAAGCACCATCTGCACACCGGGCGTGTTGGCTGCCCGCTCGATCGTGTGGACGATCCCCCTGGTGATTCGAGCGGCATGGATCCACGGAAACCCGTTGACCGCCATCAGCACGGCGAAGGAAAAGAAGATGATCGCCCCCAAGGACCGGCCAACCGGAGCGCGTGCTGTGACGAGGAGCGCCGCAAGGAAAAGACAGAAGCCCGCCGAGGGGACGTAGTGAAGCCTTGCCGCCTCGATCGGCAATTGCTTCTCGGCGAAAAGACTCAGAAGTGGGAAGGCGAACATCGCCATCAATGTCAGGCAGAACCAGGCGCGCCGATCCGGCCTGGCGGCAATGACGAGCGCGATGATCGCCAGTACCAGGATCCAGGCAAGGGGGTCGATCAGCCCCCTTATGGTCTGGCCGAGGACGGCATCGCCCTCTGGTGTGAGCAACGCTCCCCCGGTTGGTCGGAGCTGGAAGGCCAGCAGATGCGCGATTCCCTTCGGCATCAACGTGGGGGCGAACAGCTCGGTGCCCATCGGTCCGTATTGGCCGACGACGTGCCCCGTGATCGCTTTTCGGACCGCGAAGTAGACCACCAGCAGAAGGTAATAGGGGACCAGTCGAACCACGCCGCCGTAGCGACGGCGGTCGGGGCCGGAGGCAGGAAAGAACAATTGATAGAGCGTCAAGGCAAAGGGGACCACAACCGCGGTTTCCTTTGATCCGAGTGCAAGGAGGAAGGTCAGGATCGAGAGCAGCCACCACACCGGGCGCCCTCGCTCGACGAACGTCAGATAGAGCAGGATAGACAGGAGCGCGAAACAAGCGACGATCAGTTCGGTGCGGCCGACGAGCCAGTGGACGGCCTCGGGATGGAGCGGATGAAGGGCGAACAAAAGTCCCGCGAGCAATCCGAACCCCCTGGTCGGCGAAGGCGAGAGCCTCGCGGCGATCCCATACACGAGCATTCCGTTGACCACGTTGAGCAACAGATTGGTCAGGTGTCCCCCAAACGGATTCGGGCCCCAGAGCGTGTAGTCGATCGCGCCGGAGAGCGTGATCATCGGGCGGTAGTAGGAATGGGTCGGATCGCCCCGATAGACGGTGTAGAAGTCGGAGAGGACGTTCGGCCAATTGACGGCGCTCCGTCCTGCGTTCAGGAGCGTGACGACATGGAAGTCATCCGACAAGAAATACCCGCGAAGCGAGACGGCGTAGACGGCCATGCTGACCGCCGCAATGACCGCCAGATCCACTCCGGCGCGGTACCGGGGTCGTGACCAACGCATCATCCCCTCCGTCTCTCGGCTTGAACTGGCGGCATCATACTCGAGATGGCGAGGTCCGTCAATCCCCGCCGGACCGCCCGCCGCGCCGTTTTGTCCTTGACGCTCCCAGACACCCTCAGTATACTCACAACCATTATTTCTGCTGTGTTCCGCGCCTTCGCCGCTTCGCGTTCCAGGAGAAGAGCATCGTGGGAAGTGTCCTTGCGTTGGTCCGGCACGGCTCCTTGATCCAGAGTTTTGTGAAGCGCGACCTTCAGGTCCGCTACAAGGGGTCGGCCATCGGCCTGTTCTGGTCGGTGATCCACCCCCTCATCATGCTGCTGCTCTACACCTTCGTGTTTTCAGCGATCCTGAAGATCCGGGTCGGCGCCACCGAGGGGACGGAGCACTTCGCCATCTACCTGTTCTGCGGGCTGCTGCCGTGGAATGCCTTCGCCGAGGGGTTGAGTCGGTCCAGCGGCGTGATTCTGGAGCACGGGAATCTGATTAAGCGGGCGATATTTCCCTCGGAGATCCTGCCGGTCTATCCGGTGATCTCCGGCATTATCAACGAGTTGATCGGATTCGGTATCCTCCTGGCGGCGTTGGTCGTGACCGCCCATCGGTTGACCCCCGTGATGCTGGTCCTGCCTGTGTTCCTTCTCTTTCAATTCATGCTGACCATGGGGCTGGCATGGCTCGTCGCGGGGACGACGGTGTTCATCCGGGACCTGGGCCAGGTGCTGGGGGTGATCCTAACCGTGTGGATCTTCCTGACGCCGATCTTCTATCCGCCCTCATTGGTTCCTGCTGACCTGCGCGCCCTCCTGATGGTCAATCCGATGTACGCGATTGTCGAGGCGTACAGGAGCCTGATCCTGATGGGGCGGATCCCGCCCTGGCAGAGCGTCGCCTTTTTGGCGGCGTTCGCCGCAGTCGTGTTCGTGGCGGGCTATCGGGTGTTTACTCGGATGCAGCCCGCCTTCGCCGACGTGATTTGATGTTCGCCATCGAGGCCCAGCATCTCTCCAAGGCGTACCGGATCTACGCCAATCCCAAGGACCGCCTGAAGGAGGCCCTCCTCCGTGGCCGGCGGACCTACCACCAGGAGTTTTGGGCGGTGCGAGATGCGAGCTTCCGAGCCGGGGTCGGCTCGACCGTCGGCTTGCTGGGGGATAATGGCGCCGGCAAGAGCACCCTGCTGCAATTGGTGGCCGGGACCCTGCGGCCGAGCTCGGGTCACGTGACTGTTCGCGGCCGCATCTCCACGATCCTCGAGCTGGGCGCCGGGTTCAACCCGGAGTTCACGGGCAAGGAGAACGCCATGATGAGCGGGGCCATCATGGGGATCCCGCCGAGGGAGATGGAGCGAAAGTTCCCCGGGATCGCCGCGTTCGCCGATATCGGCGACTTCATCGATCGCCCGGTGAAGATCTACTCCAGCGGCATGTACGTCCGCCTGGCGTTCGCCGTGGCGACCAGCGTTGACCCCGACGTGTTGATCATCGACGAGGCCCTGTCGGTCGGGGACCAGTACTTCCAGAAGCGGTGCATCGACCGGATCGAGAGCTTCCGTAAGGCCGGGAAAACGATCCTTTTTTGCTCTCACAACCTCTATCAGATTCGGCTGATCTGCGACGAGGCGATCTGGCTGAGTGAGGGGCGGATCGCGCAAGCCGGAGACGTGTCTCGGGTGGTGGGGGCCTACGAGAACTACCTCAGGGACCGTGAGCTGCCGCAGTCGGATGCAGGAACGCCGGTCGGGGACCGGAGCGCCTTTCCCTGGGTGTCGCGGGTCCTGCTGTCTCGAGGCGACGATCCGGCGCCACGCGACCAATTCATGACGGGAGAAGAGCTGGTCGTCACTGTTCAGTATGAGGTCCCGAAGCCGCCGACCCTGGTCCACGTGGGCGTCATCGTGTTCAGGAACGACGGGGTGCAGTGCTTTGGGATCGGTACTCATGTGGCGGACGTGAAGCCGCCGACCTCGAGTGGAAGCGTCCGGTTGCGCCTCCCGAATCTGCCCCTGATGTCAGGAGACTACGCCGTGACCGTCTACCTGCTTGACGAGCACGGGCTGCACGTCTACGATCAACGCGAGAAAGAGTTCAAGTTCCAGGTCATGCAGAATGTACAGGCCTTGGGGATCTGCTATCTGACTCACCGGTGGGATCTGGAGGCACCCTTCGATCCGCCGTACGACCGATCGCGTCCGGGGGCGGCGGCCCGTGGGTGAATGGCGTGCCCCGATCCAGATCGTCGATGTCTATCGGGATCCCGCCGGCCGATGGACCATTCGCCCGTACCGGCCTGGTGATGAAGAGCGGATCCTCGACCTCTTCAGCCGCGTGTTTCGGGTCGAGCGCTCCATCGAGCACTGGCGCTGGAAGTTTCGGGATAATCCGGCGGGACAGTATCACATGCGGCTGGCGGAGACCCCGTCCGGGGAGCTGGTGGGGCAATACGCCGGGCTGCCGGTTCGCATGGCCTGGGGAGAGAAGACGCTGGTGTTCGACCAGGTCATCGACGTGATGCTGGACCCGGTTACCCGGCTCGGCCTGAAGCGGACCGGCCTCTTCTTCGCGTTGGCGAACCAGGGGATCGGCGGCTACGCCGGTTCGGATAAGGTGTCGGGTGGGTACGGGTTCCCGACCCCGGAGGCGCTCCGGATCGGGCAGCGGGCTGCCGGATACACTCCGATGCATCCGGTCGTGGGCCTCGTGCTGGACCTCCGCCAGGACGGTCAGAACCACTCGAAGGTCCTGGCGGGCGGCGATCGGTCGCGTCTGTACAGTCGGTTCTATCGGGTCCGGGAGATCGAGAGATTCGGGCAGGAGGTTGACAGGTTATGGGAGCAGGCGCGCCAGGAGCTGCCCGTGGCGGTGGTGCGTGACGCGCGCTACCTCAACTGGCGTTACGCCGCGTGCCCGGATGTGCGCTACACGATGCTGGAAGCGTTCCATCGCCTCACCGGCGCGTTGGCCGGGGTGGCGATCCTTCGGATGGGCGTACGCGGGGAGCCGGTGGCGGCCTTGGTCGATTGGCTGGTACCAGGTCGCGCGATCGGCGCCGGCGTGGCCCTGCTCGCTCGGTGCGCCCAATTGGCCGCGCAGGCGGGGATGCGGCAGATGCAGGCGTGGTTCCCGGGGTATACCCGGCCCTTTCGCCTTCTTCAGCGGCGAGGCTTTCGACCCGAAGAGACCATGTATGAGTTCGTCGCCTTATCCATGAGTCCGGAGGTGACCCTCGATTGGACGAAGGAATGCTGGTACTACACGATGGGCGACTCGGATATCTATTGAGTACGGTGCGAGGTGCGAGGGTAGGGGCGACCCGCCGGGTCGCCCGTACAAATGACGAAGTGCGGGGTGCGGGGTGCGAAGGTAGGGGCGACCCGCCGGGTCGCCCGTACAAATGACGATGTGCGGGGTGCGGGGTGCGAAGCGTTAGACGAGGCTGGTTGAGGAATTGATCCGATGATGCCGCCGAAACCTCCCATCATCTGGACGACCCCGCCAAGGGGATCAGTCCTGGTCCTGGCGCCTCATCCCGATGACGAAACCTTGGCCTGCGGCGGGGCGATCGCCCTTCACGCGGCACAGGGCGATCCGGTGACAGTCGTTATCGCGACCGATGGCGCCGCCGGCGATCCGGAGGGGCACTATCATCGCGCTGATTACCCGGTGCTTCGGCAGGCCGAGTCACGCAGCGCCGCAGAGATCCTGGGGGTGACCTCGATTGAGTTTTGGGGCTACCCGGACGGCAGGCTCGCGGGGGCGGCCGATTTGACCGATCGACTCGCGGACGGTCTCCGGAGGATTCAGCCGACACTCCTGTACCATCCGTCCACCCTGGAGATCCACGCCGATCACTGGGCGCTGGCGATGGCCGTCGATCGGGCGCGCGAGAGTCATCGGAGCTTGGTCGCGGCGTATGCCTACGAGATCTGGGCCACCGTGCAGCCGACGCATCTCCTCGACATCACGGCGGTCTGGGAACTGAAGCGCAAGGCCGCCGAGCAGTACCAGAGTCAGCTCCGGTACAACGACTATCTCCACAAGATTGCCGGTCTGAACGCCTATCGGGCCTTCTACCTGCCGTCGGCCCGGTACGTGGAGGCGTTTCAGGCCGGGTGAGATCGGCATGCGGATCCTCCAGGTCGTTCACGGCTTCCCGCCAGAAGGCGTCGCGGGGACCGAGCGGTACTGTGAGGCGCTGAGCCGAGGCCTGTTGCGACGCGGGCACGCGTGCATGGTCCTTGCCGGCTCGGAGCGGTGCGCGCCGGAGGCGACCCTGGCGACCGTGGAACAGGGCGGCCTCCCGGTCACCAGGTACCTGAGGGCCTGGGCGCGCCCTCGCCTGTGGACGGACGAGTACGACCCCGAGGCCGAGATCCTCACGGGACACCTGTTGGACCTTGTGCGGCCAGAGGTCGTGCACGTCCACCACTGGCAGCGGTTGACCAACAACCTGGTCATGATCTGCGCCGACCGAAAGGTCCCTGTGGTCGTGACGATGCATGATCCCTGGACCTCCTGCCCTCGAATTCACAGGATCCGCTGGGACGGCGCCTTCTGCGCGGAGCGGCCGGCGGCTGCCCCGTGCCTGACCTGCGCCGAGCGCAACCCGTGGCAGGGGGATCAGGAGATCGGACGGGCGCTCTCGCTGCGCCGTGAGATGGTTGGTCTCGAGCTGGCGCGGGCCGTCAGGATCATCGCGCCGTCTCAGGCCCACCGCGCCTTCCTCCTTGGCCTCCTGGAGCTGCCCGAGGACCGTCTTGTCGTCCTCCCTCACGGGTGGCTTCGGACGGTGACGGCCCGGCAGCGAAGGGAGCAGCGATCCGAACTGGCCGGCGGTCCGCTCCGGATCGGGCACTGGGGATATCTGATGTACCTGAAAGGCACTCATCTGATCCTGGAGGCGGTGCATCAGCTTCGCGACCCGTCAGCCGTTCAGGTTCACCTGATCGGACTGGCGACGGAGCCGGATTACGAAGAGCGGCTCCGGGAGCTCGCGCGCGGCATCTCCGTCGAGTTCCATGGGCCCTATCGTCCGGCCGACCTTCGAGCGTTTGACCTCGACATCGCCGTGTTCGCCTCGATCGCCAGCGAATCCCATTCGTTTGCCCTGGATGAGGCCCTGCGCCTCGGGCTCCCGATCCTCGCGCCCGACCGTGGCGCGTTTCCGGAGCGGCTCGGGGCAGCAGGCCTGATGTTCCAGGCTGGCGATGCGCGCGATCTGGCCCGGCGGCTTCAGGCGATTCTTGATGCGCCGGATGTGCTGGACAGGATGCGCCGGAGCGTCAGGACGGCTGCGGTCCTTTCAATGGAGGCTCATGTCACGATGATAGAGAAGATCTACGACGACGCGGCCAGCGAGAAAAAGCCGAAGCGGACGCCTTCCACGCCGTATCTGAAGTTGATCGCGCAGGTGAGAGAGCAGGTCGGCGAGCGGGAGGCCGCCCTGGCGGGGCTTCAGGAACGACTGACACAGTCCGAGCAGCGCGAAGCCGCCGCCGAAGCCGTTGCCACCGCCCAGATACAGCAACGGGAAGAGGAGCGCGCTCGCCTGCAGGCCGACCTCGACCGAGTGACGCAGGAGCTGGCCGCCGAGGCGCAGGCCCGCCAGGCTGCCGATGCCGGAAGCACGGAGGTGCAGGCGCGCCTCGCCGCCGCCGAGGCGCAGCGCGTGGGCCTTGTTGAGCAATTGGCCGCTCTTGGCCAGGCTCGCATCAGCCAGACGCGGGAGTTGGAGCGATTGATCGCCCGCCTGCGCGAGGAGTATGCTGCCCTCGCCCAGCGTCTGATCGAGTTGGAGCGGACGCCGGCCGGGCGCCTTCAGGCATGGTTGAAGCGGTTGGACCGGCCAAAAAGGACCGAGTGACCCTTGTGGTGCGCGACCCTCACCCCGGCCCTCTCCCTAACAGGGAAAGGGGCGTTGAGGAGAGGGTTCGCCTCGCCGAAGTGAGTCCCCTCGTCCCTACGCGGAGCGACTCCATTCCCTCGCCCCCACTGGGGGAGAGGGCGAGGGTGAGGGGGACAATGTAACGATGAGCCCGCTGCGGAACCGGGCGCGACGCCTGCGCAAAGACCAAACCGATGCAGAGCGCGGACTCTGGTTGCGCCTCCGTAGCCGCCAGGTGAATGGGGCCAAGTTCCGGCGCCAGCATCCCGTAGGGAGGTACGTCGCCGACTTCTGTTGCCCAGACCGGATGCTCATCGTGGAGCTGGATGGAGGCCAGCATGTCGCACGGGCAAAAGCTGATCGGCGCCGGACTGCGTTTCTGCGTGAGCGGGGTTACCGGGTGCTGCGCTTCTGGGACAACGACGTGCTGCGAGAAACCGAGGTAGTCTTACAGCAGATTGCCGATGCAGTGAGCGACCCTCACCCCGGCCCTCTCCCTAACAGGGAGAGGGGACATAGAGGAACGGGGTCGCTTCGCCGAGGTCCATCCTCGCGTCCCCATGGGGTAGCATCCGCAAAGAGGATTCCCTCGCCCCCCTCAACCTCGCCTTCTCCCCCTGAGGGGGAGAAGGTTGGGATGAGGGGGAGAGCCGGAAGGATGAGCGGGTGAAGATCGTACAGTTCGTCCATGGGTACCCGCCGGAGTTCATTGGCGGGACTGAGACCTACACACAGGTTCTGAGTCAGCGGCTGGTGGGGCGCGGACACGCCGTTCTGGTGGTGGCGGGCTCGGGATCGCCGGCTCCGAAGCCATCCGTCGCGTGGGGAGAGGATCGTGGCGTCTTCATCGCCCGCCTGATCGGTTTGGCGAGGCGGAAAGGGCTCAGGCCATCCTCCTACGACCCGATGGCCGATGCCCTGATCAGAAGGATCCTCGGATCGTGGCGACCTCAGTTCGTCCATCTCCATCACTGGAACCGACTGACGAACAACATCGTCGCGATCTGCAGGGAGCTGGGGATTCCGACGGCGGTGACGCTTCATGATCAGTGGATCGCCTGTTCCCGCTATCACCGCATCCGCGTGGACGAGGTGTTCTGCGGCGAGAGGGCGGCGCCGTGCGCGTCCTGCGTCGATCGTGATGCCTGGCAGTCCGCCGGAGAGATCGAGCGGGAGCTTCAGCTCCGAGAGCGGACCCTCAGACAAGAGCTGGAGCTGACCGATCGCCTCCTTGTGCCGTCTCACGCCCAGGCGTCGTTCCTGCACGCGATCGCCGGGATTCCACCTGGCCGGCTGGAGGTCCTGCCATTAGGATCGCTTCGCCGGGATTTGAAGCGAGCCGATCGCGGCGAGCCACGCCCGGGGGATGGGCCGATCAAGGTCGCCTATTGGGGGTACTTGTTACCCGAGAAAGGCGTGCATCTCTTGTTGGAGGCGGCTCGATATCTGTCGAAGGGCGCAGCAGTCGAGTGGCACCTCTATGGGTCGGCTCCAGATCGGGCGTACGAGGTGAGGTTGCGGCAACTGGCCGAGGGGATGCAGGTGATCTTCCATGGCGGCTACATGGTTCGCGACCTTCAGTCGGCGAGCCTCGATCTCGCGGTCTTTCCGTCGCTCTGTTGCGAGACCTATTCGTTTGTGCTCGACGAGGCCTTCCAACTGGGGCTTCCCGTCGTTGCCTCGAATCGTGGCGCGTTCGCCGAGCGGCTGGGGAGGGCCGGGCTCCTGTTCGAATGCGGGGACGCACGCGATCTTGCCGTCAAGCTCGGGTCGTTGTTGGAGAATCCGATGGCTCTTAACCGGTTGAAGCATGACGCGGCGGAGGGGAAGGTTGTGTCGATGGACGATCATGCTGGTCACGTCGAGAAGATCTACCAGGAGGCGGTTGAGAGTGTCGCGCCGGGACCGGACCCGGATCATGGGTACCGTGAGATCATCGTGCATCAACAACAGCAAATCACCGATCGGGAGCGAGAGATCGAGCGCCTGCTGACGTGCATCGAAGATCTGGAGCACGCAATGACGGGGGTTCAATACGCAATGGCGGAGGTGCAGCGCGAACTGGACGCCGTGGAAGACCGCCTTGTCGAGCTGGAGGCCGAACCGGCCCGGCTCGTTCAGATGGTTGCCACGTTGGAGGAAGAGCGTGAATGGTGGAGAAAACAAACGAAGCGCCTGGAAGAAGATCTCGATCGGCTGACGAGGGCGCCGTTGCATCAGCTCCACCTTCTGCTCAGCAGGTTAAAGTGACACCCCGCAGGAAAATCCTGGTCATTCGCTCGGTCAATGTCCACGAGACGGCGCGGGCATTACAGCACCTGCGCCGCCGCCATCCGGACGCCGAGATCAGCTTATTGCTTCCGACGCATCTGATGGAGTATCTGGCCGAGAACCCGCACGTTGATCGACGGATCACGTACGGGAAGCATGCCGGAGGGACAGGCTGGCGTGAAGCCATCACACTGATTCGAGCCCTCAGAAAAGAGTCGTTCGACGAGCTGGTCGTCCTCTATCCGGACCGGTCCAGGATCGCCAACCTGTACGATATCATCCTGTTCTCCCTGTGCATCCCGGCGAAGCGCCGGGTGGTGCTCGACAGCCATATGCGCGAGTCCGATCTCCCGTTCAGCCATCGGCTGACGGTGGTGCTTGATCATTCCCTCTTGATCGTCGCCCTCCCGATCGCAGCCCTCGTCACAGTCGCGTTGCGCGCGTGGAGCCCCGAATCGAAGCGCAGCGGGCGCCGGTGGACACGACCGGTCGGCAGCTCCAACAGGGTGGCCATCCTCATCCCGATCCTGCCCGACCTCTCTCATACGTTTGTCTACCGGGAGGTCCTGGCAATGAAGCGGTACGGCGCGGACTTCGTCCTGATTGCGCTGGAGCAGGGTGATGACGCCGTGCTGCACCCGGAGGCGAAGGCCCTATTGGAGTTCGCGATCTTGATCCCGAAGCGCTCAGTCTCTCAGTACGTGTTGTATTACCTCGTGTTCGCGCTGACGTCTCCGCGGCGAATGGTGGAGTTGATCCGACTGTTCCAGTCCCATGCGCGCGGAGATCCGCTGGTATTTCTGCGGATCAGTCAGTTTCATAACCCCTTCCATCCTGTGCATGGCATCGGGCTGGCCTGGACGCTGAGGCGGCTTGGCGTCACATCGCTCCACGCGTATGGATCATCCTATCCGACCACACGGGCGATGACCGCGGCGTGCCTCCTGGATATTCCGTTCAGCACCACGGCGTTTGTCGATTTCGACGTCGAGTATGATTTTAGAATGCTTCCGGAGAAGATACGCCGGTCGGTGTTCTTCGCGACACACACCGACTATTGCCGAACCCGCCTCCACGCGGCAGCTCCCGGCGTCGATCCCGAGAAGATTCAGACGATCCGGATCGGCGTCGATCCAGAACAATGGCGGCCTGTCCTGAGCCGGGTCGAAGGGCCTGTCACTTCGACAGGCTCAGTGCGCGGCCTGAGCCCTGACAATAACAACGTCCCGAAGCTCCTTGCCGTGGGCCGATTCGTGGAGAAGAAAGGGCTGGATATCTTGCTGAGGGCGTGCGGGATCTTACAGCAGCGGGAGGTCCCGTTTCAGTGCCTCCTCATCGGAGACGGTCCGGAGATGAGTCGGCTTCAATCGCTCGTTACAGAGCTTGGTCTTGGGGGGAAGGTCCGATTCACCGGCGCCATCCCGACCGATGGGGTTCGATCGTACTTTGCGCCGCAGAATGTCGTCGTTGCGCCATCGGTGTACGCAGCGGACGGCGAGAGGGATGGCATTCCCACCGTGCTGGTTGAAGCCATGGCGTGTGGCGTCCCGGCCGTGGCCTCGGCGATTTCCGGCATTCCGGAGCTGATCGATGACGGCGAGTGCGGGTTGTTGGTTCCGGAACGGGATGAGCACAAGTTGGCGTCAGCTATCGAAACCGTGCTCTTTGATCCAGGTCTCAGGGCGCGCTTTCGCCGAAACGGCAGGCGGAAAGTGATCAGGGAGTTTGACGTCCAATTGAATGCCCTCCGGCTCTGGAGAATGATCCTCAAGACGCACGACCGCCGGCACCTGTCGTGATGACCACGCTCCTGATCGGGGCCGACGGCCAGTTGGGAAGCGAGTTGCGGCAGGCGTTTCGCGACCACGACCTGGTTCCGCTGACCCATGCGGATCTCGAGCTGACCGACCGCGATCAGGTGACCGACACCCTTCGCACACGCCGGCCGGCTCTCGTCCTCAACACCGCTGCCTACCATCGGGTCGATGAGTGCGAAGACTTCCCCGACCGCGCCTTCGCCGTCAACGCACTGGCCGTCAGGGACCTCGCCGTCGCCGCCGGGGCGGTCGGGGCGGTCCTTGTTCATTTCAGCACCGATTACGTCTTCGACGGCAGGCAGCGGCGCCCGTATCAGGAGACCGATGCCCCCGGCCCGCTCAGCGTCTATGCCACCTCGAAGCTCGCAGGGGAGCATTTCGTCCGGGCGGCGTCGGATCGTCACCTGGTGATCAGGACATGCGGGCTGTACGGCCTGGCCGGCCGTCAGAGCAAGGCGGGGAACTTCGTCGAGACGATGCTCAGGCTGGCAATCGAGGGGCGGCAGATCCGGGTCGTCGGCGACCAGATCGTCACCCCCACCAGCGCGAAGGAGCTGGCCCGCAAGGTGCGACAACTGGTCGAAGCAGGCGGTTCCGGGCTCTACCACATCACGAACCACGGCGGCTGTTCCTGGTACCGGTTCGCGGCCGCGATCTTTGAGCTGTCCGGCATCCGTCCGAATCTCTCCGAAACGACGAGCACCGCCTTCGGCGCCCGCGCCGTCCGTCCCTCGTATTCGGTACTTGAAAACTCGCGTCTTGGCCGGTTGGGCCTGGACGACATGAGCCCCTGGCAAGAGGCGTTGAAGGCGTATCTGGAGGACCGTCGCGCGTCGAAATCTGTGTCCTGAGCCCCGTCGAAGCCTGTCCTGAGCTGAGCCTGTCCTGAGCGAAGCCGAAGGATCGAAGGGCCTGCGCTGAGCTGAATCGAAGCGGAGCTGCCACTTCAACAGGCCTGTCCTGAGCTGAGCCTGTCCTGAGCGAAGCCGAAGGATCGAAGGGCTCAGTGTGGTGCCTGAACTCGCCTCTCGATCTTCTGCGCCGTTGATGGGCCGATCCTCGCACTGCTGTCGCATCACGCTCCCGCCCTTCTCCTCGCTGGGGCCCGCTCGCTCGAGTGGGGAGGAGGGCCGGGTTGACCTTGACTCCGGTCCAAACATATGAGGGGAGGATGAACGAGAACGGGGCAAGATTCTCCTTGACACCGACAGGTCGCTGCATTACATAACATACAAGAACTAGTAGGTGTTCTCGCGAACATGGGCAGAACTTGTTTTATTATCGCGCGCGCCGGCACGGTCGAAAAGGAGGGATGAACGATGCGGAAAGTGGTAATCGGGCTCGTAGGGATCGCGCTGCTCGTGAGCCTCTCTGGTGGCCCGCACCCAAGTGAGGCAGCGGACAGTTGCAGCGTCAGTGGAGGCTACGACCTGAACGGGTTTGCGCTTGGCGATGCCGAGGTCGTTGGCTCTCTCGTCTTCAGTCCAATCGTCGCTTGCACCGGGGGAACCTTCGCTGGCACAATCACGATCAGGGTCGATGCCAGCCCCGCAACCGTTGTCCCAGTAAGCGGTACCTACACTGTCGGCAGCGATGCGACTATCACCATCACTGCTCCAGGTCTCGTGACACTGACGGGTCGTGTCTCGCAGTTGGCCAACGATCTCGCTAACGCGATCCACACCGTGGGAGATATTGGAGGGGCGATCAACGTGGCAGTGACGATGACTCGCAGCGCGCTGAGGGGGGTGGCCACAGTCCTGAACCGCAATGCGAGCGTGTTTACCCTTATCAACTTGCCGACACCGACCATTGTCTATGCCTTTACCCTGCCCGCGGGCACCCCCTCAGTGGTGGCAGGCTCGTGCGCGGTCGCTTACTGTACGACTACGTCAATAACACCGGCAGCGGCAAGACCCTGACCATCGAACTGATTCTTGGCGCGACAGTCATCGCTTCCCAGGCGGTCCCGACTACGTCCTCGGCATCAAACAGGCTCGGGGAACTCGAGTTCGTCGTTGGGGACACCATCGCTTCGAACTTTCAAAATGGCGGGTTCAGAGGCGTTCATGGCGACCCCGGGGGGCCGATACCCCTGATGGCAGTCGGAACCGGGGGCGAGAACGTCGGGGTCTCTCTGCCGATTCAGATTCGAGTCACACATGGTGTTGCGAGCCCGGACTTGGTCTTTCGTACGCTCTTGGTCGTTCTCGAGCTGGTGTAGTATTCTGAGTCGGAAGTCCGACCCCTCACGCTTCCGTGTCCCCAGCGGGGAGAGGGATACTCACCAGTTCCTCTCGCTCACCGGAGCGCCCCAGAATAGGGTAGTACGGGCCTTCAGTTTTCTCGCCTCCACCGGGGAAGGGTCAGGGTGAGGGGACGTGAGGCCGATGGGAAGCAAACGTCGCGGCGGTCGCTGGGGCCACTTGCTTATCCCGGCGCTCCTTGTGGCGATCGTGGCGGGCGGCTACTGGCTGAAGGTCAGCCCGACCTCCGCGATCAGCGGCAGCGGCGGCCGGGAATCGACCGACACGCTCCTCGCCCGTGGCGTCAGCATGCACAACGCGGGGCAGTACGATGCCGCGCTGGAGGCCTACCGGAAGGTTCTGGAACGGGAGCCAGCCCACCCCAGGGGCCACTATAACATCGGCCAGATCTACAACATCCGCGGGCAGAATGCCGACGCCCAGCGAGCGTATGAGGCGGCGCTGAGCGGCGACCCCGGCTTTCTCGACGCCCGGTTGAACCTGGGCGTCGTGCTGTACCGGCAGCGGCAGTTCTCTTCGGCCGCGCATGCGTTCCGGCGCGTCCTCCAGGTCTCCCCCACGCACCCTCTGGCGCTCTTCAATCTCGGGATCTCCGTCTTGGAATTGGGGCAGACCGACGAGGCGATCCGGTGGCTGCGCGCGGCACTGCGGGAAGACGTCAAACGGGCCGACACCCACTATTACCTTGGTCTGGCGATGGAGCGACGGGGACGGCTTCCGGAGGCGCGGGCAGCGCTGCTGAAGGCGATCGAGCTCAACCCGCGCTACGCCGACGGCTACAAGGCGCTCGCGAGGGTGTACCTGGCGCAGGGCGAGAAACGGCTGGCGCTTGAGGCGCTCGCGAAGACCACGGAGTTGAATCCCGTCTCGAAGTAGTCGGGCGCGGCCGGGGCTCGTTTCGGCCGCGTCCCTCTCCTCATCCGGGCCTTCTGTCTTCAGGGTAGGGTGGCTGGCGCAGGCGCGCCTGCAAGGGCTGTTGCGGCGCGTGCTGGACGTCCAACACCAAGGCCTGCAACAACAACTGAAATCCGAGGATCAGGGGCAGGACCGCGAGCATGACGGTCCCCGTCGGGGTGAGCACGTTCTTCCGGTAGTTCTCGATCCAGTGGTAGAGGCCGAAGGCTACGCCGAACGCGATCAGCGGAATCCCGCAAACCAGAAAGAGGGAGACGGCGTTGAAATCCCCGACGAAGTAGCGCCAGAGGACCCGTCGGAGTCCATAGCGCAGGCACTGCCACGGGAATTCGGCCAGCGCCCGGCCGATGCGCAGGCTGCTCCGCTCGATCCCGTAGCGCGCCGGCATCCGGACGTCCTCGACGACGGCGTCGATGCTTCCGAGCATGATCAGCATCGAGCTTTCGAAGAAATAGCGGCGGTGAAGCTTCTGCAGATCCAGGGCCGAGAGGGCGGTTCGATGGATAGCGGTGTAGCCGTTCGTGGGATCGAAGATGCGCCACTGGCCACTGGCGGCCTTGATCAGGAACGATAGTCCCGCGTTGCCGACCTTCCGCAAGGGCGGCATCTGCCGCAACGCCTGCGTATCGTGGAAGCGGTTGCCCTTGGCATAATCGGCCCGCCCCGACACCAGCGGTTGGATCAGATCAGCCAGGTACGCCGGGTCCATCTGATCGTCTGCGTCCATCTTGACACAGATGTCGATCGCCTGGAGCAGCGCGTGGCGATACCCCGTCACCATCGCGCCGCCGACGCCGAGATTGGTCTCATGCGTCAAGAGGCGGACCCGCGGATCGTCGGCGGCGCGCGCCCGAAGCGCCGTTTCATCCGGGCTGGCGTCATCAACGACGTAAATGGCATCGACCCACGCGGGAATAGCGCGCAGCACCTTCTCGATCGTGTCCGCCGCCATGTACGCGGGGATGATGACGGCAACCCGAAGGCCTTCAGCCACAGCCATTATGTTTCCCCTCCGTTCTCTCCGCGGTAGGATACCACAGATGTCGCGGACAGAGTAGTGTTGCGGTTCACGTCACCCCCTCACCCTGGCCCGCTCCCCCACAGGGGGCGAGGGAAGAGAAGGCCCACCACCCAGACTCCTCTTCGCCAGTGGTGGGAGAGCACAAAGGTGAGGGGGAGATCGTCAGGATGAAGGGAGCGGCGTGAGATGGGCGGGAGGAAGTGCGGTCAGGCTCGCGACGAGAAGAGCGTGTCGAGGCGTGCGAACCGGCGTCTGAGGGAGACCGTGGCCAGCAGGGTGAAGGCGCCGAGAATGAGCAGCACGGTTCTGTAGAGCGGGGACCGGTACTCCGCCTTGACCTGGTGCGCGCCGCCAGGAACCTCGACCCCGATGAAGCTGGGCGAGACCATGAAGGATTGCGCCCGCTGTCCGTCGATGGTGACGCGCCAATTCGGATGATACGTCGTCTTCAGGACGAGAGTGGAGGCCACGCGACACTCCACCTGGAGGTCGATCCGGCCTCGCAGCACACGCTCCCCCCCGATCCGCCAGCCGCCGGGGCATTCCTGGATCGCGGGCGGTTCTGAGTGGGTCTCTCCCGAAGCGTACGCATATCTGACGAATCTCCCCAAGGGCGGGTCAGCGCCCAGCAGCCAGGCCTTATTCCGGGAGAAGAGGCTCGATTGGGAGTCGATGCTCTTGCTGCCGGTGATCGCCGCGTACCGGGCGTACCCACTGGTTTCGGCCCGGTACAGGGTGTACCGAGGCGTCTCCTTCAGTCGGCGGAGGAAGGTGGGCATGGGGAAATTGCGTGGCGCCACTACGTACCGTACGTTGAACAAGTCGTAGTGGGTAGGGTTGTGATCGGCGAAGTGCCAGATCAGGTCGGCGTTGAGCGACCAGGATGAGTAGGGGGGCGAGAGGGCGACGATCCGGTGGAAGGTCAGCAGGTCGTAGAAATGGAGATCGCCGAACTGAAGCCCCTTTCCCCAGTTCGCCCGCAGCCCGGCATAGGTTCGGCCCGGCGGCAGATCCTTGAGCGCCGACAGGATCGTGCGGGCATCAGGGTCGTCGTCGAGGGCCCTCCTCGCGCGCTCCATCCATTGCGCGTTCAACCCGTAGAATCGGTGTCGCTCCCGCAGGGCCGGGACCATGAGGGTCAGCAGGAGCGCCCCTGCGGCCACGGCGCGCCAGCGCTCCGGCAACGGCCCCAACCGGCGCCAGAGCCATTCGCCGCCAAGGCCGATCAGGAAGATCGCCGCGAGATGCACGCCCCCGACGAACCGGTGGAACAGGAGTCCCTCGTGCATGGGCAGGAGATTTGCCAGTGTTCCCCACGTGTGGCGGCCGAAGTAGAGCGCCAGCCAGACGAGAAGGAGAACGAGTGCCACCAGCGCGGGCCGCGCGCGATCGAGGAGGGCGGCCGAGACCCCAAGGGCCAGCAGCAGCGTCAGGACCGGCAGCCGCCCGTAATCCAGAAGGTCGCCATTGACCAGCCACGTGGTGATGTCCCCGGCCCCGAAGGAGTCGTACTTCCAACGCTGCAGGTATGGGCTCGCGCTCAGGTATGCCTTCAAGAGCAGGAAGGGGAGCCAGAAATAGGAGGTGATCAACGCCGCCAGCGCGCCAGCGACGGCAAGCCGGCCGATACGTGGGCGAGCGTTCGCCCGGTTGAGCCCGACGGCGAGGAGCGCCAGCGCCGTCACCGCCATCATATAGGCGTACACCAGATGCGACATGGCCAATAGCGTGGAGGAGATGACGGCCGCGACGTAGCCCGTGCCCCTCTCCATCAGATGATTGAAGCAGGCCAGCGTGATGAAGAATAGGTGCATCGCCCAGAGCTGCGTGTACATCCCGAAGCCGCGCCAGACATAGCTGTTGTATTCGAAGCCGTAGCGATCATTCGACGAGAGAAGCGCTGCGCTCCCGGCCGCAACCGCCCCCGCCACCCTGGAGAACCCCAGTCGCCGCATCGACCAGTACACGGTCAGCGGGAAGCCGACCAACAGGAGGTATCGGATCAGATTGAAGAGCGTCAAAAGGTCCATCTGTTTCAGGAGCAGGCGGTGCAGGAACACCACGGTCAAGTGCGGCAGGTGCTGGTAATAGAAGAACTGCGGGAAGCCGAGCTCAAGTTCCGGGCCCCAGTGGTCGAACGGGTTCTCGCCGGCCGCCAGCGCCTCGCTGGCCCGCTGGACGAACAGGTAGTGAACGGCGCCGTCGTTCAGGCTCGGGATCGGCAGGCGCAGCTCTGGCAGCAGCGCGACCGAGTTGAAGGCGATGGGGACGCAGACGAAGAGCAGGAGGACCGGCGTTCCCCACCGGCCGGGTGAATCGCCTGCCGCCCTCTTGGGATCGTCAGAAGGAGAGCGATCGGTCCTTGCCATGGAATCCAGCTCCTCCGGCAGCCCCATCTTCGGGATGCCGGTTCCGATGGGCCGACGGTCCGTGCCATCTCTGGCAGGGGCCACGCGAGTGATCAACCGCGTCAGGAACGACGATCGGGCAGAGGAGGTACCACGTGGGGGAGGCAAACAGCTCTATTAAGGGGTGATGGCGCTCGGGACACATCCGAGCCTTTCTAGCCTATCTCGCTATGCGGTGTCAAGGAAAACGCTCAGGTCGCCCTGCCGGCGGTGGCGCGGCTCGAACGGATCGTGATGGGGTCCTGGGGCTTCCTGCATGCTTGACCCGGGAGATATGACTTTGGTATTCTCGGCCATGCGGAGCGCCATCGATCCGCGTCGAAGGGAGCTCCTGCACACCGGTTCTCCCCTCACCCTCACCTGCTCCTGCAGGTGGGAGAAGGCGCGAGCGGGGGTGAACCCGAACCATGACCTTCACGCTGCACGATGAGGGCCGGCGATGAACATCTGCTTTATTAGCCGGGAGTATCCGCCGGAGCAGTCGTTCGGTGGAATCGGCACCCATGTCTATAACCTGTCGCATGGCATGGCAGAGAACGGCCATGACGTTGATGTCATCTGCCTGACCGAGCGGAATGAGCGGACATATACCGATCATGGCGTCAGGGTGCACCGGACTCGGCCTATCGACATCCGTTCCAGGCTGCCCGAATATCGGTTCAGCCGGCTGGGTTCCGCGCTGAACAGGTGGGGGTACAGCCTGGCGTTTTGGAAAAAACTTGAAGAACTCGCCAGGCAGCGAACGATCGATCTGCTGGATACGGGAGAGCTGTTTTCGGACGCGTTCTTCAACGGCGTGACTGAGCGGTTCCCCCAGATCGTCAGGCTCTACACCCCCCTGTTTTGGTTGGCGGACAACGGCTTCCACGGCATCGAATGGAACGCGGAGACCGAGATCCTGGCTGAGCTGGAGACGTTCTGCTCTCTGCGCTCCCAGAAGATCACCTCTCCGAGCGCAAACCTGGCCAGGATTGTGGCGAATCGTTGGGGCGTTCCGCTTCACGATATCGACATCGTTCCCAATCCCGTGGATACCACTCTTTTCAGTCCTGCGGCCGATGGGATCGGAAGGGGGGGCGACGGCCCCGTCGTCCTGTTCGTCGGGCGACTCGACAAGCGAAAGGGGGTCGAGTCGCTACTAAGAGCGATCCCATCGGTCGCCGGGAGAATCGAGAAGGCGCGCTTCAGGATCATCGGCTCGTTGAACCCGTACGATCATTCGTACGACGCCGAATTCGCGTCGTTGATGCTCGATCTTCAGCGGAGCGGCCTGGATGACCGTGTGGAGCGTGTCGATCGGGCCGATCACTTCTCGATGCCTGCCCACTATCAGGCCGCTGATCTGTGCGTGGTTCCCTCGCTCTATGACAACTCGCCGAATACGGCGATCGAGGCCATGTCGTGCGGAAAGCCGGTTGTGGGAACGCGTGTTGGTGGCATCCCGGAATACGTCCCGGATGGGGTCTGCGGATCGCTGGTCGCGCCCGGGAACCCATTCGAGCTGGCGAACGCCGTCATCGCGCTCCTGCAGGACGACGCCCTCAGGGCAACCATGGGACGGAACGCCAGAGAGCGGGCCCTCCGCCTCTATGATCGCCGGGTGGTCGCGAGGCGGACGGAGCGACTCTACCATCAGGTTCTGGAACGGTTTGGAAAGGGGGAGCGAGTTGAGACGCTCCGGATGCTGTTGTCGACCGGCGCCGGGACGACCACGCTGAGAGATCCGGCGCCGATACCACCCATCCGAGCGGCCAGTCAAGGCATAGAAGCGAATCCGTTGGTCAGCGTCATCATGGTCAATTACAATTGCGGGGCGTTTCTCGACCTGATTTTTCCTTCCCTATTTGGCCAGCGCTACGAGAACTTCGAGGTGATCGTCGTTGATAACGGGTCAACCGATGGCTCGGTTGACAGGATCCGGAATGAGTATTCCTCCGCCAGGGTGATCGAGCTCGGCGTCAACACCGGGTTCAGCCACGCCAATAACGTGGGGATCCGGGAGGCGAAGGGCGAGTTGATTCTGACGGTGAATTTCGACGTCGCGCTGGAGAACGATTTTATCGGCGAGCTGGTGTCCGCGATTCAGACGGATGAACGGGTCGGCTGGGCGGCGGGATACGTCCTGAAATTGGCCACGTATGGCCTGACGGGAGAGATCGACTGCAGCGGGCATTATATGACTCGAAGCCGGTACGCGCACGGGTTCGATCTGTCGAAGCCGTTTCGCCGCGCCGACTATTTCAGCCCAGCCTATGTCTTCGGCGCCTCGGCGTGCGCGGCCCTGTATCGCCGGGCGATGCTGGAGGATATCGCGGTTGACGGCGAGGTGTTTGACGAAGACTTCTTCGCCTACTTCGAGGACGTGGATCTGGATTGGCGGGCGCAGCAACGTGGGTGGAAGTGCCGCTACACCCCTCTGGCCCTCGGCTACCATATGCGGGGCGGGACCGGCCTGATCAAGAGGCCCGAGGTCGCGGCCCTCGAGCTGTCGAATCGATTCTTGATGATGATCAAGAACGACACCGGATCACTGCTCCTGCGCGACCTCCTCCACGTGTTCAAGCGAACCATCAGGGACGTTCTGGAGAACCTCGAGAAGAATCCTCGAGCGGTTCCGATCGCGGTGGCGCGTGTCGCGCGTTATGCCCCGAAGATGTGGAAAAAGCGACGGATCATCAGGGGCCGGGCGGTCGCCTCATCGGGTCATCTGAGGACGTTTATTCGATAGGTCGAGACGACGGGTGGGGACGATGGGGAAAGTATCCGCGGGCGGGGAATTGGCTCCCGACGGCGCGATCCGCCGGATACTGGTGTTCAGATCCGGGAACCTGCCCTTTGCGTCGCGGGTGGTCAGACATCTCCGCGCTCGCTTCGAGGGCGCGGAGATCACGATGATGCTGCCGGTCCACCACGCCGAATTCTTCCGGGGCGGCGCCAGACCGGATCATTTCTGCCTGTACGATAAACCTCACGACGGGGCGCTCGCCTCGGCGTGGAGGATCGTATCCGAATTGCGGTCGCGGCGGTACGATCTTCTGGTGATCCCGGCCCCGGACGGCATGAGCCTCGCCCGTCTTCGATCCGAGATCCTCCTGTCGATCGTTCTCCGGGCCAGGCGCCGCGTGGTCATCGGTGAGCGTCTCGAACTGGTCGCGCTGTCACTCTCAAGACAGCTTGTCGTCTGTGCCGACTGGGCCGTCTCATTGATGGCGCTCGCTGTCGCCGTCCCCGCCACAAAGGCCCTCCTGGCGATCTACACGCCCCCCCCGGGGACGCAGGCGAGGCTGAGGCACCGTCGCCGCAGTGGTGCGGGGAGGGTGGCGGTGCTTGTGCCCATCCTTCCGGACTTGTCCCACACCTTCGTCTATCGCGAGGTGCTTGGGATGCGACAGAACGGGGGCGCCTTCGCGCTGATCGCCCTGGAGAAGGGGGACACCTCCATCATCCACCCGGAAGCCCAGGCGCTGCTGCAGACGGCCATCTTTCCTCCGGACCTCTCCACTGCGCGATACCTGTTGTCCTATCTCCAGTTCCTGATCAGAAGTCCGAGGCGAATGGCGCGGCTGATTCATTTATACCTTCCCTCGAGCCGGGGGGACGTGCTCCTGTTCCTGCGAGTGGAACAGTACCAGAATATCTGTCATCCAGTGCGTGCCCTCGCGCTCGCCAAACACCTGAAACGGTTGAAGATCACACACATTCACGCGCACGGATCGACCTATCCGGCCACCCGGGCAATGGCGTCGTCCATTCTGCTTGATGCGAGCTTCAGTTTCAGCACCTTCGTTGATTTCGACTATGAGACCGATTTCAAGATGTTGCATGAGAAGGTCAGGTTGGCGGAGTTCGTCATCACCACCACGCACTTCTGCGTAGACCGGCTGCTGTCCCTCACGTCCGAGGAGTATAAATCGAAGATTCACACCGTCTACCTCAGCATCGATCCGGACTATGGGAAGGACGTCCTGCCGCCATCACCCACCCCCGCAACGACCCTCCTGTCGGTCGGCCGGCTCGTCGAAAAGAAAGGCCTGAGGTACCTGCTGAGGGCCTGCGCGATCCTGAAGGAGAGGGGAGAGCTGTTCAGGTGTCTCGTCGTCGGGGATGGTCCGGAAAGGGACACCCTGGACTCGTTGGTCAAGCGACTTGACCTGAACGGGAGCGTCGAGTTGGCAGGTCCGATGCCGAATGAGAAGGTGCGTGGGTTAATGAATCCGGGCGACATCCTGGTGGCGCCCTCCATTTACGTCGGCGATGGGGAACGGGACGGGATCCCAACCGTCCTCGTCGAAGCGATGGCCTGCGGGATGGCCGTGGTCTCGACATGCGTGTCCGGCATCCCAGAACTGGTCGTGAATGAGCACAACGGGCTGTTGGTACCGGAGCGGGATGACGTCGCGCTCGCGGATGCGATACAGCGGCTGTTGCGCGACCCGAGGCTACGCGAATCACTCGGTCGCCGGGGACAGCAGCGCGTGCGATCCGATTTCAACATCCGCGACAGCTCCCATCGGCTCTGGTCGCTGATTCAGCGGGCGAGCCAATCGTAACGGGCTCGGGCGAGAGGCTACCTCTGAGTCTGCGTCTCCAACGGGCCGAGGTCGAACACCATGCCGGTCATGTGAGTCTTCTGAACGGCCACAATGGGGTAACGAGTCAGCAGGTGCGCGATCAGGGCGGGATCGAGCCCGTCGGTGGGGTAGATCACAAGGTGCCGGGCTTTCCGATTGTGGGGCTGTTCGAGCGACTGCCTGAGGCTCGTCGGTCGGATGTTCCATCCCTTTCGCCGGAAGGCATAGAGCAGTCGTGGATCCCACGGGGCAAAACTGACATAGGAGCTTGAGACCATGATCGGTGGACCCTGTGGGATGGTTCGCTTGACGGTTTCCGCGAATTGATACAGGCCCGCGATGTCTTCGCCGTACCAGGGCTTGACGATTCTCCGGCTTTCAGCCCCTGTCGCGATGATCAGCAGAGCCATTAGAGGGAGCCACACAAACCGCCGGAGCGGGAGCTGAGGGAGGCAGGAGATCGCCTTTCCGATGTAGATGGCCGCGATCGGGACCAGGGGGAGCTGGTAGTAGTCGTGGACGATATTGCCCATGCCGACCGCAAGCACATAGAGAATCGCGGCCCCGAGCCAGACGTCCAGCACCCGTTCTTCAGTCTTCCGCAGTCCTAACAAGAGACCCAAGAGGAACAAACCCCTCCCCACCGAGGTCAGGACGTCTTGCCCCAGCCGCTCCCACATGATCCGGTACAGGTCTTTGCCTCGCAGGAGACGAACATCCGATAGCAGCCAGCTCATGTCCAGGTTGGGAGACGTCGCGCTGTGATAGAGCCATACGGCGGAGGGGAGGAGAAAGAGGGTCAGAAAGAGCGCGAGGGCCTTCTTCCGAAAAACTGCCCGGCCGTGTTTCGCCCACGCCATATAGGTCATCGGGATGACGATGTGGATCATCGGGAACTTGACCACGAACGCGGTGATGGCGAAGATCGCGGCAATGATGAACGTCGTCCCTCGCTCGTCCTGGAGCCAGTCATAGAAGTAGAGCAGGGCCCCGATCCCCGCACACAGCATCAGACTCTCAGGCATAAAGGCCCGTCCGTAAAAGACGCTGATGGGAGACAGCACGAAGTACATTGCGGCGAACAGCGCCACGGGTGGACCGGAGATACGCCTCGCCAGTCGGTAGAGCAAGAGGGCGGCGAGGGTCGAGAAGGCGATGGAGACCAGCCGGCCGACGAACTCGTGGAGGCCGAAGATCTTGTAGAGGAGCGCGACGAGAGCGTTATACAGCGGAAACTCCAGAACGAGCAGGCCCGTCTCGCTGCACATTTCGGTGCAATAGAAATCGACCCGTGGGGACCAGAGGTTCAATCCATCGAGATAGAGATTTGCCGCGATCATGGCGGTCTGGGTCTGTCGCCAACTGTGGTGATCGCCGAGTGGCTTCGTGATGTGATGAAGGCGGAGGGCAACACCCAGGATGAGGATTGCGACGAGAAACCAGCGCTCGTAAGGAAGGCTGACGGGGGATGTCTCGTCAATCACCGGATCGACGGGCTGAGCCGTCATCCTTTCGGAGAAAGGGGGCTGTGCGTGGCCCGTGTGCCGGCCTCCGTCATGCCAAGCCAATACCACTTGAGATACTTCGGGAGCCAGCGGACGGTCTTGAAGTTCGACGTGCCCCGGCTTCGATCGCGCCATGTGGTCGGCAGCTCGGCGATCCGGTAACCCTTCAGGTGACTCTTCACAGTTAACTCCAGTCCAAACTCGAAGCCGCCCGTGCTCTCGATGGCGATCTCCTCGAGTAGGCGACGCCGGTATAACTTGAAACTGTTGGTGGCATCGTGGGTCGGGATCCGCACCAGCCAGTGGAGCGACAGGCCGGCCAGGCGAGACAAGAGCGATTTGACGAGCGGCCCGCCGACTTGCCGGCCCCCCCGCATATAGCGGGAAGCACAGACGAGATCGTACCCCTCCGCCAGTTTCTCGCACATCGCGGGGATCGTTGTGGGGTCGTCGGAGGCGTCCGCCATGGTGACCAGCACCGCATCACCTCTCGCCTCTCGGAAGCCTACCTTGATGGCATTGAGGACGCCGCGGCCTAGGTCGTTCAGGATCGGTCGAAGATGGGGCCACCGCTGGGCGAGACGCCTGGCGACGGGGACCGTCGGGTCTTCTTCAAAGTCGTAGACGATGAGGAGTTCATGCGGGAGGACCACGGCCGCCTGGATCGCTTCGATCGTGGGGGCCAGCGCCTCGGCCTCGCGGTAGACCGGGATGACGATGCTTAGCGGGGGACCGGGCCTAGGATCTGGTCCAGGGTGAAAATGATCCGGCCGGTCCCGAACAGGTTCCAGATGTCGCATATCACGGCATCCTTCTGGGCCAAGGTCCGAATCGTCTCGAGGGTCAGGGTCCGAAACTGATCGTGATTGGTAGCCAGGAAAATCACGTCGGCCCTGTGGAGGACTTTCTCCAGAGGGTCAGAGGCCACGAAGGGATCGTTCAGGTACACGTCGGCGCCCTCGGCGTGCAGGATCTTTCTCGCCTTGTAAGAGAGAGAGTTGCGAGGGTCGTCGATATTCTTCTTGAAGCTCAAGCCGAGGATCGCCACCTTGGCCCCGTCCAGCGGAACGACTGTCTTGATCAGATTGATCAGATGGGCAGGGACCGTTTCGTTGATCTTCCAAGCGGTCGAGATCAGCTCGGCGTACGGCGTCTTGCTCACCAGGAAGAATCCGTCCTTGTACAGGCAAGGACCGCCCGTGAGGCCGGGTTGTTTGAGGCCGCCCCGCTTGTAGTCATGGTTCACGAGGTCCAGGATCTGGTAGATCTCCCGCCCGTGTTGCTGCGCGATCATCATGAACTCGTTGGCGATGGCGAAGTCGATATAACGGTACATATTGCAGAATAACTTGGCCAGCTCTGCGCTCCGCGCATCCGTGGTCAGGATCGTTTTGGTGATCTGGGCGAACAGGGCGCCGGCCCGGTCCGCGCTCGTCGGGTCGAGGGCACCGACGATCTGCGGGATGATCGGGATCTCCTCGAGCGACCGGCCCTCGGCGATCCGTTCAGGGCAGAAGGCGATGAAGAGGTCTCTCCCCACGCGAAACTCGGAGGTCTTCTCTATGATCCGTCTCAGGTACTCAGTCGTCCCGGGCGAGACCGTGCTTCGGAGGATGATCAGCGTGCCCGGCCTGAGGAACGGGAGCATTCTCCGCGTGGTGACCTCCACGTGGCTGAAGATCGGATTCATGTGCTCGTCAACCGGCGTCCCCAGGGTTATGACCACCGTGCCCGCCTCGGCTGCGGCGGCAAGCTCGGCGCCGGGGAAGAAGTTCACGTCAAGGTGCCGCTCGAGTAACGCCTGGCATCCCGCTTCAAGGAACGGCATCTGGCGCAATCTGAGACGGGCAAGGAGCTCAGCCGAGATGTCGATGCCGAATACCTTGGCCCCTGCCTCCGCCAGGACGAGCGCCAGGGGCAGACCTACCCGTCCGAGGCCGATGATCGCGATCGTTTCATCCATCATCCGTCCCATTTTTCGAGGTAGCGGGTCCTGATCCAGTCGATCACTTCGCTGAGGCCTCTCTCGAACGGGACCTCGGGCTCCCACCCGAGCAGCCTCTTGGCCTTACTGGCATCCGGGACCCGCCGCTGGATATCATGCTCGAACCCCTCGACGAACCGGACGCGAAATGGGCGGTCCGTATGACAGAGCTCGAAGATGGTCCGGGCGAGGTCAGGGATTCTCACCTCTTGGGATGTCCCGAGATTGAAGTCCTCGTTGACGGCCCGCTCGCTCTCCATGGCCATGATGATCCCTCTGGCGATGTCGCGGACGTGCGTGAAGCAGCGAGTTTGCTCTCCGGAGCCGAGCAACTCCAGCGGATCCTGGCCCTCAAGGACCTTCTTCACCAAGTCAGGAATCACGTGGGCGTAGCCGACCTCGTTGCCAGGGGCCTCGTTCATGCCGTACGCGTTAAATGGCCTCATGATGGTGTAGGGAAGGCCACGTTCGGCCGAAAAGGCGCGACAGTACCACTCCCCTGAGAGCTTGCTGAAACCGTAGGAGGTGATCGGTGGCGGGATCGACGTGACGGCGTCTTCTGCGCTGGGGAACCTGGAAGCCGACTCGAACACCATCGAGGAGGAGATATAGACCATCCGCCGCAGGTTGTGGCGGACCGCCGCTTCGAACGTGGCGGAGTAGAGCTTGTTGTTCTCACTGAGGATCGTGGCCGGAAATCGGTGGAAATAGCCGATCCCGCCGATCTTGGCGGCGAGATTGATGCAGATGTGCCCGCCGGCGAAGGCGTCGAGGGTGGCCGCAGGATCGGTCAGATCCACCTGGACGAACTCATACCCTTCTTGCCGCGTGCTTTCCGGCTTGCTGAGGTCGTCCAGGACGCGAACGGCGTATCCTCGCTCGAGCAGTTGGCGCACGACCTCGGTGCCGATAAATCCGCAACCTCCGGTGACCAGGATCACGACGCACACCTCCTCGCCGAGATGACCACCAAGGATAGGCGAGACTAGCACAAACGCGGATTGCGAAGCAAGCCACTTTCGCCCCGCAGGGTTGAGGGTCAAAACTGTGAACCGTGGACGATTGACTGTGAACTGTTTACCGTGAACAGGGGCCTTCCGTTCGAGAACCTCGGCTTGACAATCGGCGGAAAAGCGTGTTAAGTGGGTGCAATCGTCATGGCGGGAACACGTATGCGGAGCGTTCCCTTTGGCGAGTCACCGATGGTTGCCCCCAGGAGGAGGATACGATCGTGGCGACCTCACGGGTGACGGTTGGGATTATTAATTACGGCGACTACCGTCACTTGCCACTCTGTCTCGACAGCGTGAAACGTCAGAGCCTCAAGGCTGATCTGATTACGCTGTTGGACAACCAAAGTTGCGACGAAGCGATCGCGCCCATCGCCAGCGCCTACCCGGAGGTCCGTCTCCTGTCGATGCGGGAGAACCTGGGGTACAGTGGTGGGGGCAATCGCATCATCAGGGAAGCTGCCGGCTACGACTATATCCTGCTTCTGAACCCTGATGCCGTTCTCGATCCCCGATGCTTGGAGGAGATGGTCATTGCCATGGATTCGGCTCCGGGCGCGGGTGCCGTGGGGGGGAAGCTCGTGTTGGGCGATCCTCAGATCGAGAGCGATCTCGACGACGCGGGCCCCCGCGTCCTCGATAGCACGGGTCACCTGGTGTTCCGAAATCGACGGGTCATCGACCGAGGACACGGCGAGCAGGACCTGGGCCAGTATGACCGGCCTGAAGCGATCTTCAGCGTCTGCGGGGCGGCCGTGCTCTTCAGGAGGGCGATGCTGGAGGAGGTCCGGATCGGGTCGGAGTACTTCGACGAAGACTTCTTCGCCTACAAGGAGGATGTGGATATCTGCTGGCGGGCCCAGTTGCTCGGGTGGAGTTCCCTCTACCATCCCGCCGCGACCGCCTATCATCTTCGGGGATGGAAACGACGGGATGACCGTCGGCGCGTCCCCTGGATCCGGAAGTACCACTCCTTTAAGAACCATTACCTCATGATGATCAAGAACGAGCTTCCTGCACTCTTCTGGCGCGATTTTTTGCCAATCCTCTGGCTGGGGGTGCGCGCAATGGCCTACATCTCCATCATGGAGCCCGCGTTGTGGAGGTCCGTGCTGGATCTCCGGAAATACTGGCCGGGGGCTCAGCACAAGCGTCGCATCATCATGGGGCGGCGGCGGGCCTCGGTGGAGATGATGGGACGATGGTTCGTGTAGATCGATGAGCCTGGTCAGGCGCGCCAGCTTGAATATCATGCTCAAGGCGCTGGGCGAGCTCAGCCGTCTCGCCTGGGCCCTCCTCCTCATCTTGGTGGCGCGGCGTCTTGGGGCTGAGTCTCTGGGCCGGATCGCCTTCGCTTTTTCCTTCACCACGATCATCGTGCTGCTCACCGACCTGGGCATGAATATCCTCGTGGTTCGTGAGGTCGCCAGGGACAGGGGCGCGGCGGGCTACTACCTCGGGAACCTGCTCTCCCTCAAACTGGTGTCGGCCCCCGTGGCATTCGGCCTGATCGCGGCCGCGATCTCGCTGTCGGGCTATAGCTCCGACGTCGTGACGGTGGTGCTGGTCTTTGCAGGAATCAGCGTTGCTCGCGGGCTGCTGGAATTGTACGGCGCCGTCTTCAGCGGGCTCGAGGTGATGGGTCGTGAGGCGGTCCTGAAGAACCTGTATCAGATGGGCCTCTTCCTGTCGGGAGGGATCGCCCTCGCCCTTGGGTACGGGGCACTGGGGCTGTCGGTTGCGCTTCTGATCGCGAGCCTCCTCACGGTCCTCGTCGGCTCCGGGATGGTTCGGCGGACGATGCCCGGTGTTCGCCTCCTGTGGGATGGAGCCCTCTGGTTGTCGATGATGCGGCGAGGGCTCCCTCTGGCGATGACCACCATCTTCATCATCCTGTACAATGATAGCGATCTGGTTCTCCTCAGCTACCTCGGGAAGGCGGAGCACGAGGTGGGCGTATACGCCGCAGCGAGCAAGATCCTCAAGACGCTCCAATTGATCCCGATGCTGGTCGTGAGCGGCGTGTATCCGGTGTTTTCGGATCTCGCCAGGGGTTCGAAGGACGCGCTCAACACCGCCTATCGCGGAACCCTGAAGCTTCTCCTCATGATCGCGATCCCGCTGTCGATCGTCGTGGCGATCTTTGCCGATTTGTTCATCAGATTGATCTACGGGCAGGGCTTCACCCAGGCGATTCCGCCGCTCCGCCTGTTGGCCCTCTCGATCCCATTCGTGTACCTGGGGTATGTCCTGGTGAATGTCCTCGTGTCGTCCGATCACCTGGCCTGGGCCGCTGTGGCCACCGGAGGGGCGTGCACGATCAACGTCGCGGCCAATCTCCTGTTGATCCCGGTTCTCGGAATCTCCGGATCAGCCATGGCCGCCACGGCGACGCAGGCCGCCTTGGTCGTGATCGGAGGCGTTGCGACTGAGAGGGCCGTCACCCGCTCGAGATGGATCCAGCTCGCCTCGAAACCGATCGTGGCGGGCGCTGCGATGCTCCTCGTCGTCATCCTCGTCGGCCGCGCAAGCTGGATGTTCGCCTTCCCAGCGGGGCTGGGCGCCTATCTCCTGGCCCTGGCCCTGACGGGATCACTTCGAGAGGAGGAGTTCGCGGCGGTGAAGAGGCTCTGGCGAGGCGTGGCGCTGCAGAAGGTGCGCCATCTATGACGGGCTCAAAGGGTTCCAGAGTGAGTAGGGGCGACCCGGCGGGTCGCCCCTACCCGGAACCCGGAACCCGGAACCCGGAACCTCAGACCCCACCGGGACCGTATCGGCTCAACCTTGATGGCCCGATGACCGCCCACGCATTGGTGCTCCGGCTGGTCGGTCGGAACAAGTCGGTCCTGGAGATCGGCCCGGCCTCCGGGTATCTGAGCCGCCGCCTTGTGGAGGCCGGTTCTCGGGTCACGGGCATCGAGGCCGACGCAGAGGCAGCCAGTCGCGCCGACCACCCGGGGATCCATCTCATCTGCGGCTCGGTGGAGGAGGAAGAGACACTCCGGAAGATTCAAGGCGGCTTCGACGTGGTCGTCCTTGCCGACGTTCTGGAGCACCTCAGGTGGCCCGAACAGACGCTGCTGCGGATGCGGGCGTTCCTCAATCCCGGCGGCTATGCCGTCGTCTCTCTGCCGAATATCGCCAATTGGAAGACCAGGATCGGTCTGCTCTTGGGCCGGTTCGAGTACAGCGATGAGGGGATCATGGATCGGACCCACCTCCGCTTCTTCACCAAGCGCAGCGCCGAGGAGATGATTCTCAAGGCCGGATACGAGGTGCTGGAATTCCATCCCGGCGCCACACGTATGCCCCGCATCCTCCTTAAGACGTGGCCAACCCTGTGCGCGGTCCACCTGGTGTTCAAGATCGCCCCTCGGGAGGCACGCGCGTGATCTCCGAGGCGAGGGTGGCCCTCGTTCACGATTGGCTGACGGGGATGAGGGGAGGGGAACGCTGCCTCGAGGCGCTGTGCGACCTCTTTCCAGGCGCTGACCTCTTCACGTTGCTCCACGTCAGGGGAAGCGTGTCGGAGATGATCGAACGCAGGCGAATCCACACGTCGGCCATACAACATCTGCCATTCGCGAAAAGCCGCTACCGCCATTATCTTCCGTTCTTCCCGTGGGCCATCGAGCGGTTCGAGCTTGATGGGTTCGATCTGGTCCTGTCCGGCAGCCACTGCGTGGCCAAAGGGGTCAAGGCCCCCCCCGGCGCCCTCCACATCGCCTACATCTACACTCCCATGCGATACATCTGGGACATGCACGAGGCCTATGTTGGCCCGGGACGGATGGGGCCGCTGTCCCGGGTCCTGCTTCGGGCCGTTGCGGGCCGGCTGCGGCGGTGGGATCTGGACGCCAACGCCAATGTCGATCACTTTGCGGCCATCTCCCAGCATGTCGCCAGTCGGATTCGGCGCCACTACGGCCGAGAGGCCGAGGTGATTTATCCCCCGGTGCAGACCGCCCGATTTCATATCGCCGCTCGGACGGATGATTACTACCTGTTGGCCGGCGCCTTCGCGCCTTACAAGCGGCTCGATCTCGCCGTTGAGGCATTTAACCGTCTCGGCCGACGCCTGGTCATCGTGGGCGACGGGCAGGAGAGCCGTCGCCTGCGGCGCATGGCCGGCACCACGGTCGAATTCCTCGGGTGGCGTCCCGATGATGAGGTGGCAGAGCTGCTCGCTCGTTGCCGCGCACTGGTCTTCCCTGGCGAGGAGGATTTTGGAATCCTGCCGGTCGAGGCGATGGCATGCGGGCGTCCCGTGATCGCGTACGGGAAAGGCGGCGTGACGGAAACGGTCATCCCACTGAATCGTTCAAAGTTCAATGTTCAATGTGCTGAGGCAAAAGATTCTCCGAAGCTGACTCCTCGAACCTCGAACCTCGAACCTCGAACCCCGACAGGGGTGTTTTTTTACGACCAGACGGTCGAGGGGTTGATCGGCGCGGTCGAGCTGTACGAACGGTCGGCCGATCGGTTCGAGCCGGAGGCGCTTCGCGCCCACGCGCTCACCTTCGACCGATCGATCTTCGAGAAGCGGATGGCAGCCTACGTTGCCGAGCGCTACAACCTGTGGAAGGGTGAAGGGCGCAGTCGCCGTCGGCCATGCTGAAGCGATACAGCCAGTTCCTCGAGAGCCTCATGCTGATTGCTGATCTCCTGGCGATCAGCGCGAGCTGGATCGCGGCGTACTATCTCCGCTTCTACTGGGGCCCGGTCCCCGTCTACCGGGGCATCCCGCGGATACATCCATATCTCATCTTACTGGGTCTTATCGTCATCATCTGGGGTGTGGCCTTCAAGGCATTTGGACTCTACCGTCCTCGTCGGATTTCCTCGCGCCTCGCGGAGGTAAGGGATATCGCCCAGGCATGCAGCTTGGCTGTCCTGATACTCGTCGCGCTGACCTTCTTCCTCAAACAGTTCGAGTTTTCGAGATTGGTGATCCTCTATTTCTGGGTCTTCAGCATTCTGTCGGTCAGCTTGGTCCGAGCTTCTTTTCGCGAGATCCTTCGCCTGATGAGGCGGAAAGGGTACAACCTTCGCCATGTCCTGCTCATCGGCGAAGGGGCCTTGAGTCAAAGGGTGGTGAACAGGATTCACGCCCGTCCAGACATGGGCCTCCGCATCGTTGGGCTTCTGGCCGGAGATCCGAAGATGGTCGGTGAGACGGTGGGGGACCTCCGCATCCTGGGCACGTACGAGCAGGCAGGGGAGCTCGTCGAGGAATTGTCGATCGATAAGGTCTTTATCGCAATCCCGCTCGAGGCGTATGGTCGGTTGGAGGGGATCCTCCGGAGCCTTGAGGAGGGATTCGTGGATATCAAGGTGGTCCCCGATCTCTACCAGTACGTGACCCTTCGCGGAGGGGTGGAGGAGTTTGATGGCCTTCCGCTCGTGAACCTTCAGGACTCTCCCCTCTACGGTTGGAACCTTGTCGCCAAGCGGATCATGGATATCGTGCTGTCGAGCGTCGCCCTCCTGATCACCGCGCCGGTGCAACTGCTGCTTGCGGCCATCGTCAAGCTGACGTCGCCGGGCCCCATTCTTTACCGACAGGAGCGGATGGGCCTGGACGGCAGGACCTTCCGGATGCTGAAGTTCCGATCCATGATAGACGACGCCGAAGATGACGGTGGGGCGGTCTGGGCGACCCGGGATGACCCGCGCAGAACGTCGATCGGCGCCTTGCTCCGCCGGACCTCGCTGGACGAGATGCCTCAACTATTCAATGTTCTCAAGGGCGAGATGAGCCTGGTGGGTCCCCGCCCGGAACGGCCGGTCTTCATAGAGGAGTTTCGAAAGCGGATCCCCAGGTATATGCTGCGGCACAAGGTGAAGGCAGGAATGACCGGGTGGGCCCAGGTGAACGGATGGAGAGGCGATACCTCTCTCGAGAGGCGGATCGAGTGCGATCTGTACTACATCGAGCATTGGTCTCCGCTCTTCGATCTGAAGATCCTCTGGCTCAGCCTCTGGAAGGGATTTCTCCACAAAAACGCCATCTAACGGCAGTTCCGAGTTCCAAGTGCCAAGTTCCACGTTGAATAATCTCTTTAACCCGGAACCCGGAACCCGGAACTTGGAACCGCGAAGCGGACCGAGCGACGAATGAAGATCTTGGTAACTGGAGGGGCTGGATTCATCGGGTCGCACGTCGTGGACGCATTGGTGCGGGAGGGGCACGAGGTGGTCGTGGTGGACGACCTATCAATGGGCCGGCGGGCACAGGTCCACCCCGCGGCCCGTTTCCGCCTGGCGGACATTCGCCGTCGGGACGCCATGGAAGAGATCTTTCGCGCCGAACGCCCGGACGTGGTCAACCACCACGCGGCCCAGGGCAACCTGAGGCGGTCGATGACCGAACCGTCGTTCGATGCGTCTGTGAATATCGTTGGTTCGCTGATTCTGATCGAGCTCTCCCTGGTGTACGAGGTCAAGAGGTTCGTCTACATTTCGTCGGGTGGGGCGGTGTACGGCGAGCCGCAGCGTGTACCGGTTGACGAGGACCATCCGATTCGCCCGATCTCGGCCTACGGGGTGAGTAAATACAGTGTGGAGCGGTACCTGGATTTGTACCGTTCTGAGTCGGGGCTGAATTACACGATCCTGCGGTATGCGAACGTGTATGGCCCACGACAGAATCCCCGCGGCGAGGCCGGCGTCGTGGCGATCTTCAGCCGGCAGATGCTCGCCGGCGAGCGCCCGACGATTTTTGGAGACGGCACGAAGACGAGGGATTACGTCCACGTGGACGACATCACCCGCGCCAACCTCCTTGCGATTGCAGAAGAGAGAGCGGCCGGTCGGGTATACAACCTGGGTCTCGGGAATGAGGTGAGCGATCGGCAGATCTTTGAGCTGGTGCGATCCTCGGTGGGTGTCGCCATGGAGCCGATTCTGGCGGCCAAACGCCCGGGTGAGATCGACCGGATCTGCCTGGACCCCTCTCGCGCCAAGGCCGAGTTGAGTTGGGAGCCGAGCATCCCGATGGAGGAAGGGATCGGCCGCACCGTGGCGTTCTATCGGCGCGAGGGAGGTCAGGCTCGTACGGGACAGTGATCATTATGTTGCCGCACCGCGGGTGGAGGCGGCCGGGCGGTTCGAAGGGAGACTTGCTGAAAAGGGCCCGGCCCGCGCGGAGTGGACATGAGCGATGTAACGCCAAGGGCACTCAAGTCAGAAAGGAATCGGCATGCTGCCGCACCGCTCTGCCGGGCCTGATGGACGTCTGGGCCATTCCCTGTCGCTCTCCTGGATCCTCCTGCTGGCTGTGGCGCTCCGCGCTCTCGCATGGCTCCGGATCGATCCGGTGGCCTTCGACAGCGCCGTCTACTTCGAGATGGCCGACCTCATCGGGGCCGGCAAGTGGCCCGAGGCCCTGGCGTATCCCTATCCCCCGATGTACCCTGTGCTCGTCGCGGCCGTCCAGGGGATCGGGGTCAGCGCTGAGAGCGCCGGCTTGTTCATCGCCCTGGTCGCGGATCTCCTGGTGCTTTTTCCGCTGGTCGCGCTGACCCGCGTGGCGGCCGGGGGCGCCGCCGCATGGGGGGCTGCGTTCCTCTGGGCCATCCACCCATTGGCGATTCGACTCGGGGTCCAGGCGCTCACTGACGCCCCGACTGCCCTCCTCGTCGCTAGTGCCCTGTGGGCGGGCCTGCGTGGACTGGATGAGTGGCGCCCCGGGTGGGTCGTCGGGGCCGGTGTTGCCGGTGGACTAGCCTACCTGCTTCGGCCGGAGGGGATCGAGCCGGTTCTGGTCCTCGCCGCCCTCTCTGTTCGGAGGGACGACGCGGCGGGACGCCGAGGTGAAGAGGTCTCCTTGCCCCTCTCGGTGCGTCACGCTCATCGATCAGCCCTGGGCAAAAGGGTGCTGCGCAAGGTGGCATGGGTGGTGGCCCCGCTCGCCGGCTGGGCGCTCGTCGCCTCTCCGTACGTCGCGTACATCAGTCTGGAGGCCGGTGCACTGACCTTGTCGAAGAAGAAGAGCGTGACGGGCTTCTTGCCGTCGCTTACGTCGCTGTCGAGGGACCCTGGAGAATGGAATGAGGGCAGTCGGTCGGGCGCTGTGATGGGGAGGTTTGTGGTAGGGGAGAAGCGGGGCCCTGCGGACTTCGGGAAGAGAGGGATCCAGGCGGAACCGATCCCCCGGGATGCCCTCAGATCGGCGACGGCGGAGAAGGCCGTGGTCCAGCTCGCCGGGGTGGGCCAGGCGCCGCGCTGGCCCTGGATGCGTTCGATGGCCACGAAGATCTACCGCTTCCAAAAACCTCTTGTCAATGGGATACATCCGTTGATTCTCATTCTCGGGATCGTAGGGGCGTGGAGGGTCCGCTCCGAGAGGGGGGCAGGAAGCCGCCGAGCGCGGGTGGTCCTGGCCGGGCTCCTGGCCCTGCACCTCGGCGTCCTGATCGGGCTGGCGGCTCAGCAGGGAGCATCCTACCTGGGCGGCCACCACTTCTTCTTGATGACCCTCTATGCGATGCCCTTCGCAGGAGCCGGTTTGGCCTGGAGCCTGACGTGGGCAGGAGATCGCTTTCAAGCCCCCCGCTGGCTTCCGGCCATCGCGCTTGCCCTCCTCGTTGCCGTCAGCGCCCTCTGGTTGGCCACCCGCCGCGCCGACCGGGGGGTGACAGTGAGGCCAGCGGCTGCTTGGATACGGGCTCAGGTGGTTGGCACCCCGGTGGTGGTGACGCACATCGCCAAGCTGACGTACCATGCGAGGGCGGAACGGGTCGATATGGGGGGCCCGTATGACGACATTCTCCACCGTGGTCGAGAGCGGTCCGCCCATTTCGTCGTCTTCTATCCGGACCTGCTCCCTCAAGCCTCGCATGACTTCCTGAAGCGACTCAGCTCCGCCGACCTGGAGCTCGCAAAGGTTTTCCCCGAGCCATCGCCTTCAGCCCCTGACCAGCGCCTTGAGGTGTATCGCCTTCGCCCCAGGTAATGGTGCGACAACATGTGCAACGCAAGCTGCGTAATATTCGGGGCCACGAGCCTTGCGAGAGAGGAAGTTGAAGGGAAAAAGATCATCGAGGTTGGCTCCTGTGATGTGAATGGTAGTCTTCGTCCCATTATTGAATCATGGAAACCATCTACATATATCGGAGTGGATATCCAAGAGGGGCCGGGTGTTGATGTCATCTGCCGCGTTGAAGCTATCGTCGAGACATTCGGGAAGGAAAGCTTTGATATTGTCATTTCTACTGAACTACTGGAGCACGTAAGAGAGTGGAGGACAGTCATTTCAAACATCAAGCGTATCTGTACGGGCAACGGGATATTCGTCATTACCACGCGATCGCGCGGTTTTCATTATCACGGGTATCCCGATGATTTTTGGAGATATGAGCTTGCAGATATCGAATACATCTTTTCCGACTGCATGATCGAAAAGTTAGAAAAGGATAGGCTGGCTCCTGGGGTCTTTATGAAAGCAAGAAAACCGAAGGACTTTGTTGAGAAGGATTTGGCTGATTATGCCCTGCATTCAGTTATTCTGGATAGACACGTGCGAAAAATAGACGATGAAAGCCTTCGACATTTTCAGAGAAAGTACCGGAGGCGCCAATTCTTTAAGCTGCTTGGAAAGAGGATGAGGGGAGTCATCTCCAGGAGGGGCACGACGGTAAGGGAGGAGAAGACGTAGAGCCCCTGACCACCGCCTTGAGGCGTATCGTTTGCGGCTGCGCCTGCCCGTTCCGCGGCTCATCCCCCTGGGAGACAACGAACGTGTGGAGGAGCCAAGCGCGACGAGACACCACCTGCACCAGAACAGAGAAAGCCATTGAATTTTCCCGAAACTTGAGGTAGCCTGGCTTCATTCGCGTAATTGGTCGAGGCCGTTCCGCCGAGAGGTGCGCCAATCCGATACAAGGAGATAGTGACCCGCTTTCCCGACCGCCGGCTCTTTGTCCTTGGCGATATTATGGTGGACGAGTATCTCTGGGGGAACGTTACGAGGATCTCTCCGGAGGCGCCGGTCCCGGTGGTCGAGGTGAGGGCCGAGAGCGTTCGACTGGGAGGCGCGGCCAACGTCGCAGCCAATATATGCTCCCTGGGAGGGAAGGCGACCTTGGTGGGAGTGGTCGGCAACGACCCTCCCGCAGAGCGACTGATCGATCAGCTCGAGGCCGCCGGAATCAAGAGCGATGGGGTGTTGGTTGATCGCACCCGCCCGACGACCATCAAGACTCGGGTGGTGGCCGGAAGCCAGCAGATCGTTCGGTTCGACCGGGAGAGCGCGGTGGACCTGTCGAAGGAGGCGAGGGAGCGGCTGCTGGAACTCGCCGTGGAACGTCTTTGCGATGCTGATGCCGTGCTGATCTCCGACTATGCCAAAGGGGTCATCAGCGAAGGGGTGGTCCGAAGGATACTTGCTCTGGCCCGGCGGCGCAAGAAGATCGTCGTGGTGGATCCCAAGGTGCATCACATGGCCCTGTACAAGGGGGCCACGGTGGTGACTCCCAACCATCACGAGGCGGCCGCCTTCGCACGTGTCCCACTGAGTGATGAGCAGCGCCTGCTCGAGGTGGGGAGCACGTTGCAGCAGAAGCTCGCGGTGAGCGCCGTGTTGGTGACCCGAGGAGAGCAAGGGATGTCGCTCTTTGAGGATGGGCGGGTCACCCACATCCCGACCGCAGCGAAGGAGGTGTACGACGTGACCGGCGCCGGGGATACCGTCATCTCTGCGCTTGGCCTGGCCCTGGCATCGGGCGCCACGCTAAGGGAAGCGGCTGTTATCGCCAACCATGCGGCTGGCGTCGTGGTGGGGAAGGTCGGGACGGCCACCGTCAGCCGTCAGGAGTTGCTGGACGCATTCAAGTAGAACAGTTCCAAGTCCCACGTTCCAGGTTCCAAGTTTTTGATAACCCGGAACTGCGAGGCCGAACCTGGAACTCGGAACCTGGAACCTGGAACCCGGAAAGGAGGTGCGATGCCGACGAAATTCATTTTTGTGACGGGTGGGGTCCTCTCGTCCCTCGGCAAGGGACTGGCCTCGGCCTCCATCGGCTGTCTGCTGGAGAGCCGCGGGTTCAAAGTGACACTCGTTAAGTGCGACCCCTACATCAATGTGGATCCGGGCACGATGAATCCCTTCCAGCACGGGGAGGTGTTCGTCACCGACGATGGCTCTGAGACGGACCTTGATCTTGGCCATTATGAGCGCTTTACCGACCATGTGCTGACCAAGGCCAATAATATCACCACAGGTCAGATCTACCACTCGGTTATCACGAAGGAGCGCCGGGGGGACTATCTGGGCGGCACCGTGCAGGTGATCCCCCATATCACCGACGAGATCAAGCGCATGATCCACAGGGTGGCGACCGGCGTGGATGTCGTGATCGTGGAGGTGGGCGGAACGGTCGGCGACATCGAGAGCCTGCCGTTCCTCGAGGCCATCAGGCAATTCAGATGGGACGTCGGCAAGGAAAACGTCCTCTACGTTCATCTGACACTGGTCCCTTACATCGCGCCGGCCGGCGAACTGAAGTCGAAGCCGACCCAGCACAGCGTCAAGGAGTTGCTCCAAATCGGGATTCAGCCCGATATCCTGCTGTGCCGGACCGATCGGTTCCTCCCGAAGGAGTTAAAGGCCAAGATCGCGCTCTTCTGCAA
>JACPQX010000038.1 GCA_016190255.1 Candidatus Methylomirabilis oxygeniifera
CGACCGCCGTGGCCGGCGGCGCCGATCTCATCGACATCAAGAACCCGAGCGAAGGGTCGCTTGGCGCCCAGCCCCCTCATGTGATCACCGCGATCGTCAACACGCTTCCGCCTGCCCTCCCCGTGAGCGCGTCGATCGGCGATGTCCCAAATCTCCCCGGGACCGTGGCCCTGGCAGGCTTGGGCGCGGCCGTGTGCGGCGTCAGATTCGTGAAGGTAGGGCTGCTCGGGGCGCGCACCCCCAAAGAGGCGGCCGGCCTGCTCGGGGCCATACAGCGGGCTCTCGCGCACGCGACCGGCACGGTGGGGCTGGTTGCGTGCGCGTATGCCGACGCCGCCCTGGTCGGATCGCTTGATCCGCTCCTGCTTCCCGACGCCGCCGCGCCGTTTGCTGACGGGTGTCTGATCGACACGGCCGTCAAAGACGGAAGGCATCTGTTCCAATGCCTCCCGGACGACGCGATCGCCCTCTTCACAAAGCGGTGTCGCGACCGAGGACTCTTCTCCGCTGTGGCAGGCTGCCTCACGCAGGAACACCTCTCCCGGGCACAGGCGCTCGGCGCGGACATCGTCGGGGTCCGGACCGCGGCATGCGCGGGCGACACGCGGGGCGGCATGATCTCCCTAGAGAAAGTCAGAGCCCTGAAGGAGCGCCTGATCGAGGTGTCAGCGTACCGCCACACACGTCCCCAGCGTCTCTCCGCGCTCTAGCCACTCCCGCAGACGAGCGGGCTTGGTCCCATTGACGATCCAGCACGAGCCGATCCCCCGAACCCATCTGGCAAACTGGCGATCGACGCAGCGATAGCGCCCGACTCTCGAGCGCGGCACGCGTGGAAGGAGCGGCGCGGTAGGGTCGCCCTTCGGATCTCTGGCAAAAATCCCATCGACGTCCTTGAGGAGGAGCAGCGCCTTCGCCCTCACGAGAGTCGCGATGTAGGCAGCGATCGAATCCGAGGTGACATCCCAGGAAGGGTCGAACGGATCGCGGCGAAAGAGACTGCTGGAAGGGAGGAAGATCGGAAGCCGACCGGATCTGAGCGCCGCCCCGACCGCGTCCAGGCTGGACACCGCAAGGGCACCGGAGGCCAGATCGCTGAGAAGAAGACCGTACTGGTCCATGGCAAGGATGGCCATTCGGTGAGCGGCGCCCTCGGTAAGACCGAACCGATGATGTTCAACCCGCACGAGATCGGCGAACGGCCCGCCGCCCGGGACCACTACGATCCTCGCGCGACGTCGCCAGCCCGCGATCGAATGGAGAAGGGCTCCCAAGGCCCGCGTTTGGGCCAGGCTCCCGCCTATCTTGATGACCACGTCGATCTTCATGGATCAGCTATTAGCGTTCAGCCATCAGCTTTCAGCGCTCGGTCACAACGTAGGGGCAGGGCCTGTCACTTCGACAGGCTCAGTGCGCAGCCTGAGCCACGTCGAAGCCTGCGCTGAGCTGAGTCGAAGCGGGCTTGCCCTGCCCAACTCGGGCGCAGCAAGCAGCGCCCCTACATACCCGCTGACAGCTGAGTGCTGATGGCTGGGCCTCGTCCCTCACCCAAGCGCCTTTCCTAGAAGGTAGGCGGCTGCTGCGGATGGGCTGAACGGGGGGGATTCGCCATCCGCCAGAGCGGGCGGGTCACCCACATCGAGGCCCAATCTTTGAGCGCAGGAGGCGCCCAGGAAGGCACCTATCCCGACCGCCACCACAGGAAGGCGGAATCCGCGGTCGAACCGGGAGAGGACTTGGTGCATTCCTTCCGTCACCTGTTGGACCTGTTTCTCAGCGATGTAGGCGGCCACGCGAACGATCTCCTCTGTGGTCAGCCCTTTGCTGTCTTCGCAGACCACTCTGGCCAGACGCCCGAGCGCCTCTTGCGTGGTTTTGCCCCGACCATCAGGCGTCGCGCAGACGTAGTCCTGCGGGTCGATCCGACCCAGGAGGAGATAGACGTCGGCGACGATGGCGAAGTATTCAGCCGAGATTCGGCAGAGCGCCCCCCTCAGGGGGACCAGGGAGACGATTGCAGCGACGGGGGTACGGAGCGCGCCGGTATAGATCAGCTCCCCGGAGGCCAGCCGCTCGATGTCGCGCCTACCCTTCGCAGCGAGCTTCCCGCCAACGATCGGTATTAGATCCGTGGTCGTGCTGCCGATATCTACCATCAGGCAGTCGGGCCGTCGATCGGCGAGGACGAGGGCCTCGGCGATCCAGTTCGTGGCCGCGAAGACAAGGAAATCCTCCGTCCCGCCGTCGAAGGGAACGAGCCGGCCATCCAGATCGATTGCGTAAAGGGGCGTTTCGGGAATGGCCTCCCTCATGGCGCGGAGGATGAACGCCACGCCTTCCGCCTTGTCGCTGAACACATCGGCCAGCTCGGCCGTCATCGTGACCGCCATTGAATCGGCCGCCCCCAGCTCCTCATAGATCTGCCGCAGGAGCGCGCCAAGTCCCGCCTTGTTCCTCCAGATCTCGAAGTAGCGGCGAACGGCCCGGCCGCCTACCGCCCTCCCGTTCTCAAAGGCCAGGTGAGTGGCCTTCACGTTTGCGCCGCCGATGTCCCATCCGATCACGCGGACCATCGAACCCCTCGCAGGTTTGCCCCTTCGGTGGAGCGGGTCGTGAACCTGGCCGTCCCGACGATCTCGATCTCTCCCAGGTCTGGCAGGTTCCCTCCCGCCGCCCCGAAGATGAGGGCGGCCGGATTCCGGCGTAGGACCTTCCGGAGCCCAACATAGGACGTCGTCACGCGCGGGTTCACCTCGATCACTACCGCGTCCCGGTCTGTCAAGACCACGTCAATCCCGACGTATCCTCTCAAGCCGGGGATCGCCGCCACCACCTCGCTGGCGCGGCGGAAGGCCAGTGGACGACGGGGGTGTTCGAGGGGAACCTGTCCGCCATGATACCTGACCCTCGTCCGTCCCCCGATCTCCTGAAGGTTCAAGGTGAGGGGCAGACACCTCATCCCGTCAGTGAGCAGTGAGACGCTGGCGTGCACGCCTTTGACATACGATTGGAGCAACACGGTGTCCTGGCGCGTCTCCCGCCTGGCTGTTGCGAACGCCCGCTGTAACTCTTCGTCCCCCCTTGCAAAGAACACGCTTTGGCATCCAACGCCATCACGCGGTTTGACCACGACGGGGTACACGAGCTGGCGGGCGAGCGGGATAAGCTCGTCGGAATGTCGAACCTCGTGTGTCACAGGGGTAGGGATTCCGCTCGCCTGCAGGAGCTGGTACGTGAGGACCTTATCGGCGGCGGACTTGACGCCGAGGCTGCTCGATCCCAGCACGAACTTGCCTCTCGCCTCGGCGACGGCCGTCAACTCTTCCAGGAAACCGCCCGTCTCCGGGGCGACCAGGAGGATAGCATCCGCCCCCTCGACCATGTCAGTGTAGCCCTGACGATAGCTTTTCCGAAGATCCACGACTCGAAGTCTGCGATGTGGTGGAACCCGGCCCACGCGCCTCCGATCGATGAGCAACAGGAGCTGATGTTCCTCCAGACACAGGAGGTCGGTCACGAGCGCCTCGAGCATCATCCGGCCTTCCGCCAGCAGCGTAGGAACAATCCTGCTGGAGTCCAATCCACCGCCCGTGATAGATTCGTGCACAAAGATCTTCATTGTGGAGGGGCAGGCATCACCGCCATGGACGTCATTCCCGTCATCGATATCTGTCGCGGAGTCGCGGTTCACGCCTACCGCGGAGAGCGCGCACTGTACCAGCCGATCAGGAGCGTCCTCCTTCAGGGCTCCGATCCTCTCCGCCTTGCGGGCGCGTACCGCAGGACACTAGGGAGCACGGCGGCCTACGTCGCCGATCTGGACGCGATCATGGGAACCGGCAATAATCTGGCCATCGTTGGCGCCATGGCCGCCGCAGAACCCGAGCTTGATCTCCTGGTCGATGCGGGGGTCCGAAGCGCAAACGAGGCTGGACGCCTGCTGGAATCGGGCGCAAAGAAAGTCATCATCGCCTCGGAGTCGATGGTAAGTCTTGACGCCGCGGCGCGACTCCTCGCCGAACTGGGGACTCGGAGCGCGCTCCTCAGTCTCGACCTGCGCGACCGAACCGTTCGATGGCAAGACGGGTCGAGTGAAACGACGGACCCCTGTGAGGTGGCGGCCCTCCTCTCGACACTCGGATTTCGTGAAGCCATCCTCCTGGAGATGGGGAGGATCGGAACGGGGAGCGGTGCGGATGCAGCGTTTCTCGGCCGGATCACCCAGGCGGCGCCAGACATGACATTCATCGTCGGGGGGGGGATCAAGACCGCCGCGAACCTCCTACAACTCAAGCAGGCCGGCGCCTCCGGCGCGTTGCTGGCCACCGCGCTCCATGACGGGACCATTACGCGAGAGGATCTGGCCCGCCTGGAGGCCGACTAGAAGGCCTCCTCGTACGACGCCTCCTGCCCAAACGACTCCTGGACGCCGACCCTGATCCAGGTCAACTGAGCGGGCCCGGAACCAGCCTTCAGTTCCTTCTTCACTTCGCCGCAGATATACCTCGCCAACAGCTCAGCGGTCGTGTTGTGGATCGGGATCAGCACCACGTCCGCGGCGGGGAACCGGTACTGCTTCTCTCGAAACGTCGCGTCGATCACTGAGGCCCCTTTCGTGATCGTTAACTCGGCGTTTTCGGTCGGGAGCAACACCCGGTGGTCCAGCCGATCGCAGATCTTTTTCATGAGCGGCTTGACGGCGACGAAGTCGAAGACGTAATCGTTCGGCTCCAGTGAGCCTGCCAGCTCGACCCAGGCCCGGTAGTTGTGCCCATGGACGTGTTCGCACTGCCCGTGCTCAAAGAGAAGAAAATGCGCGGCACTGAATTTGAGATAGTCTTGATCGACCCTGATGCGAAAACCGGCCATCGGCTCCCCTTTCCGACAGGCTCTTCTGGATACCTGTGGAAGCTATCGCACGTTCGCGTCCAATGTCAAGCCACCCTACGAAGAGGATTCGCTGACGCCTCATGAAGGCCGAGTCCGTTCGGCCTCCCGCAGCCGCACATGTCATATCAGCCTAGTCCGGCCTTTTCGCGCGGCGTGATGCGCTCTCATCCTCCTGGCCCGGGTCGGCCCTGGCCTCTCTCAGGAGTTCCAGAAATGCGTCTGCGGCCCTCGGCAGAGTCCGTTCCCGGCTGGATACGGTATAGAGCTGTCGGCGAAGGTTTAGATCGTTAATGTGGGCCGCGCACAAGCGGCCCATCACGACTTCCAGGGTAATGGCGTATTTCGACACGATCGAGACCCCGAGGCTGGCTGCAACTGCCTGTTTGATCGCCTCCGTGCTGCCCAACTCCATCGCTTTGTGCAGAATGATCCCTTTCCGCGCCAGCTCTTCTTCCATGATCTCTCTGGTGCCGGACCCTTCCTCCCTGAGGATGAACACCTCTTCCTTGATTCGATCGATCGACACAAATTCCTCGTGGGCCAGCGGGTGATTCGCATCGACAATCAGCACAAGCTCATCCAGGAGATACTCCTCCTTCTGCAACTGCTCCGGTTGAACGGGAGGACCGACAAAGCCGAGGTCCGCCTCGTGCTCCAGCACCTGCTCCAGCACCTGTGCTTTGTTCGTGATGGCCAGGCTGATATCGATCCCAGGGTACCGGCGCTTGAAGCGGCCGAGGGCCCGCGGGAGCATATAGGTCCCGACGGTGCTCGCCGCCGAAATCCGGAGGTGTCCCTTCTGCAGACCCTTCAACTCAGTGATGGTCTCCCGCGCCTCTTCCAAGACCTGAAAGACCCGATGTGCGTGCCGATACAGGATCTCTCCTGCGTCGGTGAGCTGGATTTTCCTGCCCAACCGATGAAACAATCTCGTCTCCAGACTCTCCTCAAGGGCCCGGATCTGCTTCGAGACCGCCGGCTGAGTTCGATAGAGCTCCTCCGAGGCGCGCGAGAAACTGCTGTGCTTCGCAACGGCCATAAATCCTTTGAGCTGCTGCAAGTCCATGAATTCACCTCCTTTGGCGAATGGACTCGAGCCAAACTGAACGAGTTCCGGCATCACGCGTCACAGTGATAGCCAACAATTGACCCCTGGTGGGACGTCGATTCTATTCCCTCGATCGGTCGATCTTTTAAAGGAAAGTGTTACAAGAAGTTATCGAATAAGTAAAATAAATGAATTTGACACACAGTTTGACACACAGTATGTATGATGATAGAGTCCTGAGTCAACAATGAAATTCAGGATTCGTTTGCCAGTGGTTTTTGCGAGCCAAAGGAGCGCGGTGGCGAGATATCTGCGGCCGGCAGGACAGAATTCGAGGAGAGAAGGATGGAGCTGTTCTTAGACACCGCAAGCCCGGACGAAATCCGTGAGGCTGCAAGGTGGGGAGTCGTGACATGGCACGCGAGGGCGATGTCGTTTTCGCGCAGACCAGCAAGGAGTCTGCCAGGGTGAAAAAAACAGGCCCGGTCAAGGGCGCGATCCAGGCCTGATCACAAAGAGAGACGGTGGACAGTTGAGGGTGAACTGCGAACCGTAAGAGAGGGTGATTCGGATGTCGATGACAACCCCGTTGATGCTCGGCATAGGGGGGGACAGTGGAACAGGGAAGTCCACCCTGGTCGGTGGGATCTATAAGATCTTCGGCGCGGAGAAGATCACGAACATCAATCTCGACGACTATCACACGTTCGACCGCGCCCAGCGCAAGATCTATGGCCTCACGGCCCTCCATCCGGCGGCGAACAACATGGCGTTGATGGGCAAGCATGCGTGGCAGCTCAAAAACGGTGAAAAGATCATCAAGCCGGTGTATGATCATTCCACCGGGACCTTTACCGAGCCTGAGGACGTTGAGCCACGGTCGATCGTCATTATTGGCGGGTTGTTTCCTTTTTTCACGCAAGAACTCAGGGACGTTTTTGACTTGAAGGTCTACCTCGACCCCGATGAGGAGCTGAAGCGGAACTGGAAGATCCAGCGAGACGCAGGGAGGCGCGGGTACACCATCGAGCAGGTCATGAAGGAGATCGAGGCGCGGCAGGAGGACATCAGAAGACACATCGAGCCACAGAAGGAATACGCGGACATTATCGTCCGGTTTTACTCTCCCGAAGGGCCTTCGTCAAGCCAGGATCATGCGCACCTGAATGTCCGCTTGTTCCTCAGTCGAAATCTCCCGAGGACGGGCCTGGACGAGCTTCTCAAGGAGGCGATGGGCAGAAAAACCCGCCGGGCCGTTCGCCTGGTGGACGAGGACTATTATGGTGGACCATTCCACACCCTGGAGATTGATGGGTCGATCCACCCTCAGACCGCAGCGGGGATCGAGCAGAAGATCTGGTCACTCTTGCTTTCACCCATGAAATCGATCCAGGATCTTGGCGCCGAACAATTCGGCAGCTTCGCTGAGGGCGAGACGTCCCGGCACAGCGATCCTCTGGCCCTGGTGCAGTTGCTCCTCATCTACTATCTTCTGCAGGCGAGGGAGGCTCGGCAGACGACCTCGCGAGATGGTGTGGCCGGTATCAAGGAGGAATAGGTGATGGTGAGGATCGGAATCAACGGGTTCGGGCGCATCGGTCGGCTGGCGTTTCGCGCCGCGTGGCAGCAGCAGCTCGCCCTTGAGGTGGTCGCCATCAACGATCCCGCCGGCGCGCACACCGACGCGCTGTTGCTGCAATTCGACTCCAACTACGGCCCCTTCCCCGCCACGGTCGAGAGCGACGAGGGGAGCCTACGGGTGGACGGCAAGCGGCTTGCGGTGCTCCGGGAACGCGATTGGACCAAGCTCAACTGGTCGGACATGGGCGCCGAGATCGTCTTGGAGTGCAGCGGACGAGGGACGAGACGGCTGGAGGCTGAAAAGCACCTTGGTGCGGGGGCAAAGCGGGTGCTGATCTCCGCCCCGGGGAAGGACGAAGACCTCACCGTCGTCCTTGGGGTCAACGAGGAGCAGTACGATCCGGCGCTGCACCGGATTCTCTCCAATGGATCGTGCACAACGAACTGCCTCGCGCCGGTGGCCAAGGTTCTCCTCGAAGCGTTCGGCGTGCAGTGGGGATTTATGAGCACGGTGCACAGCTACACGAATTCGCAGCACATTCATGATCGCGGGACAGAAGACCCCCGGGAGTCAAGGGCAGCGGCCCTCAATATCATCCCGACGGACACCGGGGCCGCCCGCGCCCTCGTGAAGGTGATCCCGCAGCTTGCAGGCCGTTTTAGCGGGATGGCGTACCGGGTGCCGACGCCCACCGTCTCCGTCATCGATCTTGTTGCGGAGGTTGATCGGGACGTCACGATTGAACAGGTCAACGGCACCTTCAGGGAAGCGGCCAAGGGGTCGCTCCGGGGGATCCTCGACGTGTGCGACCAGCCTCTGGTCTCGATGGACTTCAAAGGGAACCCTCATTCCGCCATCGTCGATGCCCTCTCAACGATGGTCCTGAAGGGCCGCATCGTGAAGGTCGTGGCGTGGTATGACAATGAGTGGGGGTATTCGTGTCGCATGGCTGACCTCGCCGCCTACGTCGCAGCCCGAGACCTCCAGCGCGATCAACAAAGGCTTTGGGGCGTTGCGACACGAGCGAAGCCGCCATCAACGTCCCGAGAGGGCGGAGTCAGCGCCGCCGGGTAGGTCGTTCACCAGGAGACCTCGGACCACGATGGTGGCTGCGGGAATCCCGACTGCGGCTTATGTGTCGGAACCCATGGATCGCGACGGGCGCTCCCACCCATTGTTGATGAATCACGAGGGGGAGGATCAGTGAAAACCGAACACACATCGCTTGATCAGTTGTGTATTAACACCATCCGAACCCTGGCAATGGACGCGGTTCAGAAGGCGAATTCGGGGCATCCCGGACTCCCCATGGGGGCCGCCGCCATGGCCTACGTTCTCTGGAAGCGGTTCCTGAGGCACCATCCGGCCAATCCCTCCTGGCCGAATCGGGATCGCTTTATTTTGTCGGCCGGCCACGGTTGCATGCTGCTCTATAGCCTGCTTCACCTGACAGGCTACGACCTTCCTTTGGACGAACTCAAGCGATTCCGTCAATGGGGCAGCCGGACCCCAGGGCATTCGGAGTATGGTCTCACGCCGGGCGTCGAAACGACGACAGGTCCTCTTGGCCAGGGCTTCGGTAACGGCGTGGGGATGGCGATCGCCGAGCGGTTTCTCGCCAATTACTTCAACCGCCCGGGTTACACGATCGTCGATCACCACGTCTACGCGATTGTGAGCGACGGCGACCTCATGGAAGGCGTCTCCTCGGAGGCGGCCTCTCTTGCGGGACATCTGGGTCTCGGCAAGATTATCTACCTGTACGATGACAACCGTATTACCATCGATGGGAGCACCAGTTTGGCGTTCACTGAGAACGTTGGGCAACGCTTTGAAGCCTATGGCTGGCATGTTCAGCGGGTGAATGGGAACGACCTTAATGAGGTCGAGGTCGCGCTGAGCGCGGCCCAGGCCGCGACCGAACGCCCATCGCTCATCATCGCCAGGACCCACATCGCGTTTGGCAGCCCCAACAAGCAGGACACCGCCGAGGCTCACGGGGCACCCCTGGGTGAAGAGGAGGTCAAGCTGACCAAGCAGGCTTTGGGGTGGCCGCTCGAGCCCGCGTTCCACATTCCCGACGAGGCTCTGGCGAGCTTTCGAGAGGCGCTGCAGCGAGGACGCGCCTGGGAGACGGAGTGGCGGGCTCTTTTTGACTCCTACGCCGCCGCCCATCCCGAACTTGCCGCCGAGTGGCGGACCGTGATGACCGGCCGGCTGCCCGAGGGCTGGTCCGACAAGATACCCACCTTCGCGCCCGGCGGCGGAGGCATGGCCACGCGTGAGGCCTCCGGCAAGGTGTTGAACGCGATCGCGCCTCACCTTTCGACGCTCATCGGCGGATCGGCAGATCTCACCCCATCAAATAACACGTACCTGAAAGGGTATGGTGATTTCCAGCGTGACAACGTCGGGGCGCGGAATCTCCACTTTGGCGTTCGAGAGCATGCCATGGGCTCGATCCTCAATGGCATGGCGTTGCATGGGGGCGTGATCCCCTATGGCGGGACGTTCCTGATCTTCTCCGATTACATGCGACCGGCCATTCGGTTGGCCGCGCTTTCACATATTCACGTGATCTTCGTCTTTACCCACGATTCCATCGGCCTCGGCGAAGATGGCCCCACCCACGAACCGATCGAGCACCTCGCCGCTCTGCGGGCCATGCCGAATCTCACGGTCATCCGCCCCGCGGACGCAAACGAAACCGCCGTCGCCTGGCGCGTGGCCCTCGAACACCGGGGCGGACCCGTCGCGCTCGCGCTCACACGGCAGAAGTTACCGGTCCTCGACAGGACGGCACTCGCCTCCGCCGACCTGCTTCGGAGGGGAGCCTATGTGCTGATCGATGCCGGCCACGGCCAACCCCGCATGATCCTCATCGCGACCGGCTCAGAGGTGTACGTCGCCCTGGAGGCCCGCCAGCGATTGGCTGCTCAAGGAATCGAAGCGCGCGTGGTCAGCATGCCGAGTTGGGAGCTATTCGAGCAACAGCCAGTTTCGTACCGAGATGAGGTGCTTCCCCCGTCAGTGACTTCCCGCATCGCCATCGAGGCGGGGTCTCCCCTTGGCTGGCATCGCTACGTGGGCCCCCTGGGGGCGGTGATTGGCATGACTCGATACGGCGCCTCAGCCCCGTATCAGGTCCTCATGCGGGAATTCGGCTTTACGGCTGACACTCTGGTGTCCCGAGCCCTGGAGCTGCTCGGGGGGTAAGCGCCACTCGCCCACCGCATCGTGTGGAACGACGACACACCTGCTGGGCGCGACATCTCGCCATCGCCTGCACACCCTCACGACAGTGGGGCGGGCCGTCCACGCGGCATGAACCATACAGGCAGCTTCAGATACGCCTGTCATCGAACGCAACAGCCCATAACAGTCTAGCGATCACGGATGGACACCGGCGAAAAGGAAGAGGAGGGGATGGGATGACCGAGCCGATGGATCGAAACTTGGCCCTGGAGCTGGTCAGGGTGACGGAGGCTGCTGCGCTGGCGGCGGCCCGTCTGATGGGGAGGCGCGACCGCGACGCGGCCGATCAAGCCGCTGTGGACGCCATGCGCTATACCTTGAGCTCGATGGACATCGACGGCACGGTGGTGATCGGGGAGGGCGAACAGGATGAGACCCCCATGCTCTACGTCGGCGAGCGGGTCGGCAAGGGCACACCCCCGGCCGTCGATGTCGCGGTGGATCCCATCGATGGCGTGACGCTCCTCGCCAACGGCCGACCAGGCGCGCTCTCGGTCGTGGCCGTCGCCGAACGACACACGCTGTTCTTCACCCACCTTGCGTACATGGACAAGATCGCCGTGGGGCCAAAAGCCAGGGGGGCCATCAATATCAACGCACCCGTCCAGGAAAACCTGCGAAGGATCGCTGACGCGGAGGGTCGTGAGGTTGATGAGCTGACAGTGGTCATGCTTGACCGGCCACGCCACGAGCGCCTTATCAAGGAGGTGAAGGAGGCCGGCGCCAGGATCAAACTGATTAGCGAGGGGGATGTTGCGCCCGGAATTATGGCAGCTATGGAGGAGGACACCGGCATCGATGTCCTGATGGGGATCGGGGGCTCGCCGGAGGCGGTGCTGATCGCCTGCGCGTTGAAGTGCCTCGGCGGCGATATGCAATGCAGGCTCTGGCCACGAGATGAACGGGAAAGACACATCCTCGCCGAGGAGGGTCGCGACCTCGATCACGTCTTTACTGTGGATGACCTCTGCAAGGGGGAAAACGTCTTCGTGGCCGTCACTGGAATCACCGACGGCGAGTTGCTGCGAGGCGTCCGCTATGCGGGAGGGTACGCCCGAACCACCTCGCTGATGATGCGTTCCGTCTCCGGGGGGGTGAGATGGATGGAAGCCAAACACGATCTGAGGCGCCTGCGGGAGATCGCCGGTCCTCGATACGAAGGTGTCAAGCATCGTCAAACGCATCGATAGGCGACGCGCCGCTCGCCGTCTCAGTACAGGACCGCGCGCGAGCCGTCTTCGGACCAGGGGCGAAGGCCCGGGGCGTGACCTCGCCCTTGAGCTCGTCCGCGTGACCGAGGCTGCCGCGCTCGCCGCGGGGCGGTGGATGGGTCGCGGGAAAAAGGAACCCGGCGACGAGGCCGCCGTTGAGGCGATGCGCCTGATGCTCTCGACCGTCGAGATCGAGGGCGTCGTCGTCATCGGCGAGGGCGAGAAAGACGAGGCCCCGATGCTCTTCAACGGCGAGATCGTCGGCAACGGCATGGGGCCTCGGATGGACGTGGCGGTGGACCCGGTGGAAGGCACCAGTCTTCTGGCACAGGGCCGGCCCGATGCGATCGCCGTCATCGCCATCGCCCCGCAGGGCACCATGTGGTCGCCCGGCCCGGCCTTTTACATGGACAAGCTCGTCGTCGGGCGTGACGCGCGCGAGGCCATCTCACCCGCACGCCTCGCCGCCCCGGTGGCAGAAACGCTCGCCGCCATCGCCGAGGTGAAACACAAGCCGGTGGATGACCTCACGGTGTTCGTACTCGACAAGCCCCGGCACGCCGGGCTTATCGCCGATGTGCGGGCTGCCGGCGCCCGTGTGCTCCTGCGCACCGATGGCGACGTGGCCGGCGCCCTCATGGCCGCGACGCCGGGCTCTGGCGTGGATGTCTTGATGGGCATTGGTGGCACACCCGAGGGGGTTATCGCTGCGTGCGCCGTCCGCGCGCTGGGTGGGGCGATGCTGGCCCAACTTGCACCGCAGAAGCCGGGCGAGCGCGAGGCGGCGCTGGCCGCCGGTCTGGACATCGGCCGGGTCTTGACCGAGCGCGACCTCGTTCAGAGCGATGACGTGTTCTTCGCAGCCACCGGCATTACGGACGGCGTGCTGATGCCAGGGGTCCGCTATACAAGCGAGGGCGCGACGACAGATTCGATTGTCATGCGCGGCAGGAGCGGGACTGTCCGGACGATCCACGCCGAGCACCGCCTGGAGAAGGTGATCAATCTCAACCCGAGACCCTGCTGAGGATCCCCGATTGTCAACTGGAGGCGGCCGATAGCTTCAATCACACGAAGCTGTGGCGCGCAGACACGACTGATGGGGTAGAACCCCACACCGAAGTACAGGAGGACGTCATGGCACTCATTTCGATGCGACAACTCTTGGACCACGCGGCCGAACACGGCTATGGCGTCCCCGCCTTCAACGTAAACAACATGGAACAGACGCACGCGATCATGGAGGCCGCCAAGCAGGTGGACAGCCCGGTCATCATGCAAGTCTCCGCCGGCGCCCGCAAATACGCCGGTGAACCTTTCATGCGCCATCTCTTTCTCGCTGCAGTTGAATTGTATCCGGACATCCCGATCGTCATGCACCAGGATCACGGCGCAAGTCCCACGGTCTGTCTCACCTCCATTCGCTCCGGGTTCACCAGCGTGATGATGGATGGCTCGCTCCTGGAAGACATGAAGACCCCCGCTCCGTATGACTATAACGTCGCCACTACCGCCAAGGTGGTGGAGATCGCTCATGCGATCGGCGTGTCTGTTGAAGGCGAGCTCGGCTGCTTGGGCTCCCTGGAAACCGGTACGGGCGAGAAGGAAGACGGCCATGGCGCCGAGGGCAAGCTCTCGCGTGACCAACTGTTGACGGACCCTGAGGAGGCCGCCCGCTTTGTCAAGGCGACCAGGGTGGACGCCCTGGCCATTGCCATCGGCACCAGCCATGGCGCCTATAAATTCTCGCAGAAGCCCAAAGGGGATGTCCTCGTGATGGAGCGCGTCAAGGAGATCCATGCGCGCATTCCAGACACCCACCTGGTCATGCACGGGTCCTCCAGCGTCCCCCAAGAATGGCTCGACGTCATCAGAGAGTTCGGCGGCGACATGCCGCAGACCTTCGGTGTCCCCGTCGAAGAGATCCAGCTTGGCATCAAGCATGGCGTGCGGAAGGTCAACATCGACACCGATCTACGCTTGGCGATGACTGGGGCCGTTCGCAGGGATTTGGCGCAGAGCAGAAGCAACTTCGATCCACGCAAGTTCCTGACGGAAGCGACGAAGGCCGTGAGGCAACTCTGCAAGGATCGCTATGAGCAGTTCGGATGCGCTGGCCACGCGAGCAAGATCCGTCCGATCCCCCTGGAGGAGATGGCCCGTCGGTACGCCAAGCGCGAGCTTGATCCGCGCATCAACTAATACAAACGCCTTAAATAGGGTGTCATTGCGAAGGAACGAAGTGACTGAAGCAATCCCAAATGCGGCGAGATTGCCACCCCTTCGCTTGGCTCAGGGCTTCGGCTTGTTTGGTCGCTCGCAATGACGATGAAACAACTTTTATGTCGTGTGCTATAGCCGCCCGGTGGGAGGCAACGATCCATGACCACCTTTAAGATTGCGCCATCGATCCTGTCCGCCGATTTCGCCAAGCTCGGTGAAGAGGTGCGTGCCGTGGATGAGGCCGGGGCCGATTACATCCACATCGATGTCATGGACAACCACTTCGTGCCCAACCTCACCATCGGGCCGACGGTGGTGGCCGCCATCAAGCCCCACACCAGAAAGCCACTCGATGTGCACCTGATGATCGAGCCCGTCGATGCCATCATCCCCGACTTCGCCAAGGCCGGGGCCACCATCTTGACGGTGCACCCGGAGGCGACGCGCCACCTGGATCGCACCATCCAGCTTATCAAGAGCGTCGGTTGTCGGGCGGGGGTGTCCCTCAACCCGGCGACCCCCATCGACTGCTTGGATCACGTCCTGGAGAAGCTGGACCTTGTGCTGGCCATGACTGTGAATCCTGGATTTGGGGGTCAGAGCTTTATCGAATACGTGCTGCCCAAGATCACGACCATCCGCAGGCGCATCGAGGCCACCGGCAAGACGATCGACCTGGAGGTGGACGGCGGGATCAAGGTCGAGAACGTCCGCCGCGTCGCCGATGCGGGAGCGGACACGTTTGTCGCCGGGTCAGCTATCTACAGCACCCCAAACTACGCCGAGACCATCGCCAGATTCCGCGCCGCCCTTTCCGGCACAGGCCGTGAATCTCGATCCCGATGATCCCGCGGGCCTCAACCTGCAGAGCGTCGAAGACGGACGGCCTAGTGGCCAAGATGGACTGGGCGTGAGGATGCACTGGAGGAGTAGACTACACGCCGTACGCCGGAGGCGAGATAGAAGCGAAGGAGGAACGATCCATGAAAGCCAAGGAGTACCCGGTGATACCCGACGATCAAGTGATCAAGCGATTGGAGCAGGAACTGCCAGGTTGGTATCTCGAGGGGAGATGGGTCAGAAGAAAGTTCAATACTGATGGCTGGCCGACGACGTTGATGCTGGTCAACGCCATCGGCTACCTGGCTGAGGCTGCCTGGCACCACCCGGACCTGGAAATCACATGGGGGAAGGTCTGGGTGAAGCTGCGCACTCATAACGCCGGCGGGATCACCGAAAAGGACTTCGCCCTGGCCAAACAGATCGAGCAGGTGACGCTCTGGCGACCCGGCCAGGAGGCTCCGCTAGACGGTACCCCTAACAAATGGGTTCGTGCCGGCAGCAAAGAGTAGCGGCGCTGCTTGCTGCGCCCTGTTTGGGCAGGGCAAGCGCTGCCCCTACTGACCGCTTACCAGCGTAGCTCTCCCCCCCAACACTGGCAGAGCAGGTTTAAAAGAAATACGAAACACCCAGCAGGTACACGCTGGAGTTGACCCCGACATTCGGGCTGTCGATGCCCGCATTAGATATGTGGTGAAAGCGGACCTGTCCGGTGATGGCCAGATGATCGGTCGCGAAGTAGTGCAGCCCCG
>JACPQX010000039.1 GCA_016190255.1 Candidatus Methylomirabilis oxygeniifera
AAGCCGGGCGGCACAGTAGGCGATGGTATCGGTAATCAGACGCATGGTAGGTGCGGGCGGGAAGATGTACGTCCCGCGGGCGATATTCTCCTTGAGGATATCGTTCTGGACGGTCCCTGAGATCCTGTCGGGCGTGACCCCTTGTTGCTCCGCAACGGCCACGTACATCGCCAGGAGAATAGAGGCGGTGGCGTTGATGGTCATGGAGGTGCTGACCTTATCGAGGGGGATGCCTCGGAGGAGGGCCTCCATGTCGGTCAGGGAGTCGATGGCCACACCGACTTTTCCAACTTCTCCGGCTGCCATCGGATCGTCGGAGTCGTACCCGATCTGGGTCGGCAGGTCGAAGGCGACCGACAGCCCCGTCTGTCCCTGCTGAAGCAGATAATGGAATCGCCGGTTGGTCTCCTCGGCCGTCCCGAAACCCGCATACTGTCGCATGGTCCAGAGACGGCCGCGATACATGGTCGGCTGCACCCCGCGGGTAAACGGGTAATTCCCGGGAAATCCCAGCCGTTCTGAGTAGTCGTGGTCAGCAAGATCCAGAGGGGTGTAGAGACGGTTCACCTCGATGTCCGAGGTGGTTTGAAACGTCTTCTCCCGCTCCGGCGCCCGTTTGAGCGTGGGCTGCAGGGTCTCCACCTCCCAGGTTGTCAGATCATCCTTCATTCGTCCTAATTTCATTCGGCCTAATTCTCCGCTATGCGCCATCCAGCGCGCTCCAGGGCTTATTGTTCTCGGCCTCTCGCCCTGGGGATCCGCGAGGCGTAGAATGCCCGGATACCGGAACGGAACCGCGACAAGAGCCGCCGGGGATAGGAGAGGACGTGCCGGACGGATGCGCTTCGCGTGCGATGATGGTGGATATGACGTTCGATCTGAAATGTCTCATCAAGGGGGGCTTCGCCTCGCTGAATGAAGGTCAGCCCATGCGAGACGAGGACACTCTTCACCACACCGGGGGCGCTCCCGGCCAGCTCGACGATCGACGTGATCAGCGGCGATAACGGGGGGGTGTGGACCCAGGACTCGAATCCAGGCTGCAAGTCCCACGACCAATCCTCGACCACGTACCATCCACCGAGGTGAACGAACGGGAACAGCGCCTCGAAACTCTGCTTGGTCAGGCGATACACGTGCGAGCCGTCGTCGATGACCAGATCCAGAACGCCGCCACACTCGCGGCGGACGATGTCGCGCAGGCGCTTCACGTCCCCCTGGTCCGTTTCCCAGAACAGCTTGAGTCGATCCCCCATCTCCCGGGCCGTGATGTAGTATTCGAGATTCCGGACATTCGCCGGCCCGATCTGATCCATGCGCTTCAAATCGATGGCGACGAGCTTGGCGGGCCGGAAAAGCTCGGACAGCAGCACGGCGCTTCCCCCGGCCCAAATGCCGATCTCGAAGATACGCTTCGGGTCGAAGGCCGGGAGGCGCGGCAAGAACGCTGCGTACTGCTCGAGAGTCCAACGATCCCTGTACAGCACAAAGGTGCGTCCATCGACGCACTCAGCCTGGTCGGGCGTGATTGGCCCGAGTCCAAACGGCTGAATGCGAAACCGGAGGTCGCCGAGGTGAAGGCAGCCGTCGTCCCCCCACACGAGCGGAGATACTAGCGAACGCTCCATCACACCGCTCTCCGAATAGCTCAGCAACATACCCGTTTCTGCTGAGCAGTATTGGCGCGTGAAGCAAATCGCCAACGATTGCTACAACGTTCTCATCGCGCGTGGTCCATACGGTCACACGCTGCGTGCTCTGCCGACCTGTCGGGTTATGGGATCTGGACTGTGACGGTTCCTACTCGATCACCACCAAGATCTCGCCGCCGCCGACGCCGGCACCCTCCTGGACTTTGATCTCTTTGACCACTCCAGGGCCGGCCGCCTTCAGCTCGTTTTCCATCTTCATCGCCTCGATCACGATGATCCCTTGTCCGGAAGTGACTTCCTGTCCTGATGCGACCAGGAGCTTGACCACCTTGCCAGGCATAGGAGCGACGATGGTCTGGGGGCCGCCTCTGCCCTTGTCCCCGGCGCGAGCGGCCTTCCGTCTGAGGCGGCCTTCTTCCTCAAATTCGATCTGGTGGAGCTCGCCCTCGACCCAGATCGCGAGCACACCCTCCCCTTCCTCAACGACATCGACCTCGAACGACCGGCCGCCCACGAGAAGAGAGAACAGGCCGCCCACGATGGGGGTGAAATCGACCTCGTGGGTCGTCTCATCGACCCGGACTGCGGCGGGCGATCCCATCGTATTCACCGCTACCCGATGCGTCCGTCCTTGAAAATCAGCAGTGTAAGACATAGTAAGAGTTCGAAGTTCCCGGTTCCATGTTCCAGGTTAAGAACGCTCCCGGTTGTGAGCCCTATGCTCCGAGTTGATATCCTATGTCAATATGTTCCAGGTTCTGAACTTGGAACTGGGCACCTGGAACTGGCGGCGTTATCGCCGCCTGACTGCCTCCTGGCGAGCGGCCAATTTCCAGGGGCTTTCAGCGGGACCACCCTGCCCGGCCGATCCTCGCCCTGAGGGCTTCTTGGTATGCAGATAGAGTGCGCCCGCGACCAGCGCGATTTCAGCCAGGTTCCCCTTCGCCTCGGCCATCCCTTTGGCGAGCCAACTCTCCAAGAACTGGGTATGAATCTCGCCCGCCAGCACCTGCGGATCGCTGAGGATCCGACGGTGGAACGGGATGCTCGTCTTCACGCCCAGAATCACATATTCAGCAAGGGCGCGCCGCATCCTGCGAATTGCCTCGTCCCGATCACGACCCCACGCGACCAGCTTCGATACAATGGGATCGTAGTAGATCGGGACCTCACACCCTTCATAAATGCCGCTGTCAACTCGGACGCCAGGGCCACTCGGGTTTCGTAGCGTGTGAATTTTCCCGGGCGAGGGCATGAAGTTATTGAAGGGGTCCTCAGCATAGATGCGGCATTCGATGGCGTGCCCGCGCAATCGGATATCATCCTGTCGCACCGAGATCGGCTCGCCTGCGGCGATCCGTATCTGCTCCTTGACGAGGTCGAGTCCCGTGACCATTTCGGTGACCGGATGCTCCACCTGTAGCCGCGCGTTCAACTCCAAGAAATAGAAGTTCCTGCCGGAATCAACGAGAAACTCCATTGTCCCGGCATTCGTATAGGCCGCGGCCTTGGCCAACTTCACGGCTGCCTCCCCCATCCGACTTCTGAGATCAGCATCGACGAAAGGCGACGGGGATTCCTCCACGACCTTCTGGTGGCGTCGCTGAAGCGAGCATTCGCGTTCCCCCAGATACACTACATGGCCTTTGCCATCGGCCAGGATCTGCATCTCGATGTGGCGGGCGCCGCCCAGATAGCGCTCGACGTAAACGGCGGGGTTGCCAAATGAGGAAGAGGCTTCTGAGCGCGCGGCGCGGATGGCGCCGGCCAGATCGGCCTCGGTCGAGACGATCCGCATCCCCTTGCCGCCCCCGCCGGCGATCGCCTTGATAACCACGGGAAGGCCGATCTCTTTGACGGCCTGGAGCACCTCTTGATCGCTGAGTTCCCGGGTCGTTCCCGGGACGACGGGCACGCCAGCCTTGGCCGCCAGGCTCCGACCCGCGGTCTTCCCGCCCATCGCGCGAATCGCCTGGGAACTGGGGCCGATGAAGACCAGGCGTTCTTGCTCGCACCGCAGGGCGAACTCGGGATTCTCCGACAGGAAGCCGTACCCAGGATGGATCGCTTTCGCACCGGCCGTTTTCGCCGCCTCGATGATCCGGTCAACGTTCAGATAGCTCTGCGCTGAAGGGGGCGGGCCGATCAAGTAGGCCTCGTCGGCGAGACGGACGTGGAGGGCAGTCCGATCGGCTTCAGAGTAGATGGCGACGGCCGCGATGCCCATCTCCCGGCAGGCACGGATGACCCGAACGGCGATCTCTCCGCGATTCGCAATCAGGATCTTGTTAAACATGCACAAGAAAAGCTTTCAGCCGTCAGCAGTCAGCAGTCAGGAAGAAAAGCTGAACGCTGATGGCTGAACGCTATCTCCCCTCTACAATGGAATGTTGCCGTGCTTCTTCGGGGGATTCGTCTCGCGTTTCGTCCGGAGCGACCTCAACGCCCTAATCAATTTGGGACGGGTCTCCTGGGGCTCGATGACCTCATCGATGTAGCCACGCTCCGCGGCGACATAGGGGTTGGCAAACATCTCCAGGAATTCCGCCACCTTTTCCTTGCGGAAGGCGGCGGGATCGGCCTCCTCGACAATCTTTCGCTTATAGAGGATATTGACCGCCCCCTCGGGTCCCATCACGGCGATCTCAGCCGTCGGATAGGCGAAGTTGATGTCGGCCCGCATGTGCTTGCTGCCCATGACGCAATAGGCGCCCCCGTATGCCTTTCGGGTGATGACCGTCACCTTGGGCACTGTTGCCTCGCCATACGCGTACAGGAGCTTTGCGCCATGCTTGATGATCCCGCCCAATTCCTGGGTCGTGCCCGGGAGGTAGCCCGGGACATCTTCCAGGGTGATGATCGGGATGTTGAAGGCATCGCAGAA
>JACPQX010000033.1 GCA_016190255.1 Candidatus Methylomirabilis oxygeniifera
ACGGCACCAGGGAAAGCGATAGTTCTTAGCACGACACCTGTCGATGGTTAGCCGCAACAAGGCGGAACGGCACTAGTAGGCGAAAGGCCACAGGTTAAAGTAGTTCTTGGACTGCTGCCACCGGTAGGCCAGGCCATGGGGTTCGTAGAGCAAGAACAGCACAATCGCCAGCCCGAAAACCCCCTCCTTGATATACAGGAAACCGGTAGAAAGGGCAGGGAAGGCATCGCTCAATGGAATCACGGCGAACTTCAGCGCCTCGAGGAGAACCGTGACGAAGACCGATCCAAAGATAAGCCCGTGAAGGCTCCCAACGCCACCGATTAGGATAACACCCACCAGCCAGATAGACCAGGAAAACTGGAAGTGCTCCGCGCTGACTACGTACAGAGAGCTGACCCAGAAGGCGCCGGCAACCCCTCCCATGACCCCTGCAACGAAAAAAGCCAGGAGTTTATACCGCACAACATTGACCCCCATCATTTCGGCGGCGATATCGTTGTCCCGAATGGCGATCCAGGCCCGCCCCACCCTTGTCCGAAGCAAATTGGCCATTCCTACAATGCATAGTGTCACAAGGCCGATCATGAGATAGTAGACTTTTAGCTCTGTATCGATGATCCACGGCCCGATGGTGATCGTTCCGGGAGGAAGGGAAAAGTAATGTCCCCTCCCGCCGACCCGACTTACATACTGGGTGATGATGAAATCAACTGTCACAAACTGGGCCGCCATAGTTGTCATGATCAGGTAGAACCCCTTGACCCTGGCGGACGGGAGCCCAAAGAGAACGCTCCAGAGCCCGGCGAGGATCGCCCCTAACGCCATGCTGACCGAGTATGGAAGCCCATACCGGAGCATTCCGATAGCGGTGGCGTAGGCCCCCACGGCGATGAAGGCAGCGTGGCCGAGCGTGATCATCCCGCAGTAGCCGATAAGAAGTTGGACTCCAAGGGCCGAGAGGATCGTGTAGCCGATGATGTTGGCGACTGAAAGGGGGTAGTTGCCGGCCAGCGGCAGGCCGACGAGGAGAAGAAGGACCAGGAGGGCCATCTTGACCTTGACGAACGTCGCCTGCCACCAGGCGTGGTCCGCGCGGTAGGTCTCGTGATACACCCCACTCGGCAAATACATCTGCTATCCCCAGCAGTCGGTGTCATTGCGAGGAGAGCAGCGACGAAGCAATCTGAATTGCCAACTCAAAACACCTAGAGATTGCTTCGCGTCGCTCGCAATGACAGTAGCCTTCATATCAGGCACTAGACCCTCTCGATCTTCTCCCATCCCCACAGACCATACGGCCGGAAAAGCATGATGATCACCATGAAGACGAACGGGGCAATCTCCTTCACGCCACCCGGCGTCAACTGTTCCAGATAACCCCCTGAGAGATTCTGGAGGATACCGATAGCGATCCCGCCGACGATGGCGCCGGGAACCGAGTTGAGACCTCCCAGGACGACTGCAGGGAGGACCAGGATTCCCAGGTGGCCGACGGAGATGTTCAGACCGTTGATGTTCCCGAGCAGGGTCCCTCCGACACCTGCCGCCATGAATGCGATCGCCCACGCCAGGGCATAGACGCGTTTAGCGCTCACGCCCAGCGAAAGTGCCGCCATCTCGTCATCGGCCGTCGCCTGCATGGAGAGGCCCCAACGGCTGTACTGAAAGAACACGACGAAAACCACCAAAAGCACCAGGGCAGCAAGAAAACTCCAGATGTACACCTGGCCTAAGACCATCTTGCCGAAGCGAACGGGCTCCGTCGGGAAGACCTGTGGGGAAAACACCCTGGTGTCTGTCCCCCAGATGAACCCGACCAGGGCGCGGAAGAAGAAGGCGAGGCCGGCCGTGATCATGATGACGGCCAGTATGGGCTGACCGATCATCCGGCGCAGGAACAGGCGCTCAGTGAGCAACCCGAGGACGAAGCCCACGATGAGCGTGGCGAGGAGCGCCACAGGGAAGGGAAATCCCCAGGTGTAGAAGGCCAGACACACGTAGGCACCCAGGAGGGTCAGCTCTCCCATGGCCAGGTTAAGGACGCCGGAGCACTTATAGATGAGCGTCCAGCCAAGGGCCACCAGCGCGTAGATACTTCCCACCAGGATGCCGGTGATGATGAGCTGGAGGAAGGTCTCCACTACCCTGTCTCCCCAGGGATATCCATCACCAAGAGGTCCGTCTTGCTATGGACTACCCGGCCGTCCTCGTAGGTGACGGTCGTATCGAAGTGGACCTCCGTTGCCCCCGAGTAGAGGGCCTCTACGATCTCGTGGTAGCGCTCCTCCAGAAAGGCACGGCGGAGCTTGCGCGTCCGGGTCAGCTCCTCGTCGTCGGCATCGAACTCCTTGTGCAGGTTCACGAACCTCCGAATCCGTGCAGGGGCGGGCAGCCCACGGTTCACGTGCCGGATCGCCTCCGACACAACTGTGCGGACCTCTGTCTTCTGTGAAAGCTCCGCATAGGTGGTATAGGGGAGGTGGCGCTCCTCGGCCCATTTCCCCACCACGCCGGCATCGATGCAGAGGACGGCAGTCACGAAGGCACGCTGGTCTCCGATCACCCAGACGTCTTTGAGATGTGGGCTGAATTTCAATCTCGTCTCAAGGTACTGTGGCGAGAACCGGCTCCCGTCCGCCAGGCTCATCACATCCTTCCGCCGGTCAAACACCACCAGGTGACCATCGGCGTCCAGGAAGCCGATATCTCCCGAGTGGAGCCACCCGTCCTTGAGGGTCGTCGCGGTCTCCTCCGGCATCTTGTAGTAGCCTCGAAAGACGCACGGGCTTCGGGAGAGGATCTCCCCGTCAGAGGCGATGCGGACCTCTGTTTCGGGAAGTGGCGTCCCCACCGTGTCGAACTTCACATCGCCATCCCGATGCAGGACCGAGATCCCCGCAATCTCCGTTTGTCCGTAGATCTGTTTGAGGTTGACACCGATCGCATGAAAGAACCGAAGGTGGTCGGGTCCCAGCGCGGCGCCGCCCGTGTATGCCCGTCTCACCCTGATCAAGCCCAGATGATCGCGGAGCTTCTTGTGAACTGCCAGATCAACCAGGTTCCCCAGGGCCTTCAGCCACCACGGAATCGGCTTCTTGGCCAGCGTAAGGTCCGCGATCCTCTCTCCTGTGCGCATCGCCCACTCATACATCCGTCGCTTCAGTCGGGGGGCATCCAAATAGCGCACCTGTACCGTCCGCACCATCTGCTCATAGATCCTTGGAGGAGAGAAAAGAACCTGAGGAGCGATCTCCCGGATGTTCTGCTGGACCGTCTCCGGCCGTTCAGGAAAATTGATGGTGAATCCGGCCTGGAGCCCGCACGAGATCGACATCATCTGCTCGCCGATCCAAGAAAACGGCAAGAAGGAGACGAAATCATCGACCTCCCTGCACGGATCCACTGCCATCATGTTCTGACCCATCTTCAGCATATTATAATGAGTGAGGAGCGCGCCCTTGGGCCGCGCGGTGGTTCCCGACGTGTAAAAAAGCAAGCAGACATCGTCCCCACGCCCGTTTCCCACCAGCTCCTCGAAGAGCGTGGGTTCCCGCTCCCCCAGTTCTCGCCCCAGCTTCGCGACTTCATCAAGACTAATCAAGATTGGATCGTCGTAGCCGCGCATCCCCTTCGGGTCATCCCACACCACTCGCTCCAGCTTGGCACAGCGATCCTTTATGGCCAGGGCTTTATCGACCTCCTCCTGCCCCTCGCCGATGAGGAACTTCGTGTCCGAATGGTCCACGATGTACTGAACCTCATCGATCAGGGAGTCCTGGTACAGCCAGACAGCCACCCCGCCGACGCACAGCGCGGCCATTTCAGCCCACAGCCCCTCTGGCCGGTTTTGACCGATGAGGGCCACCTTGTCCCCACGACCGAGGCCGAGGGAGACAAAGCCCAGGGCCAGCGCCTTGACCCGCTCCAGGTATTCCTGCCAGGTGATCGGTCGCCAAATGCCGAAGTCTTTTTCCCTCATGGCGACCTTCCGGTTGCCGTATTTCCGGGCGGTTTGGAGCAGAAGCTTGGGGAGGCTCAGGTCCTTGGTGATCTCGATTGGCCCAACGAAAGCGCTAGCGGCGCGTCGCATAAAGGTCCTCGACCTCTCCGAGGTACGCCTGAATTACAGCCGGGTCCGCCTGGACCTCCTGCGGGCTCCCATCCGCGATCTTTTCACCGAAATTCAAGACCGCGACCCGGTTGGAGACATCCATGACCACGCCCATATCGTGCTCGACCAGGATGCACGTGATTCGCCATCGCTCCGCCTCGTTGATCTCCAATATGAACCGGGCCATGTCCTCGGTCTCCTCGAGGTTCAGCCCCGCCATCGGCTCATCCAGCAAAATCAACGTGGGATTCAAGGCCAGCGCCCGGGCCAGTTCGACCCGCTTCTGGAGCCCGTAGGCCAGCATCCCGACCACCTTATCGCGGATGTGCTCGATCTCGAGGAGGTCGATGATCTCCCGTTCGATGAATTCGCGATGCTCGACCTCCTCTCGAGACGTCCGTCCCAAATAAATCGCACCATCGAGCAGGCCGGTCTTCATGTGGATATGTCGGCCCAAGCGGATATTGTCTAAAACGGTCATGCCGCTGAAGAGCTCGATCTTCTGGAACGTCCGTGAGATGCCAAGACGGGCCCGCTGATGAGGCTTCAGGGGGCCGATGTCCTTCCCGTTAAAGAGAATGCGGCCTCCCCCCGGTTTATACAGACCGCTGATGAAGTTCAGGAGGACCGTCTTCCCGGCCCCGTTGGGGCCGATGAGCGAGAAGATCTCCCCACGCTTGACCTCCACACTCACCCCGGCCAACGCGTTGACCCCCCCAAACGCGATGTGCAGATCTTCGACCTGTAATAGAATATCAGGCTGGGTCATCTAGCTGCTGTGCTCCAACTCATTCAATGAATGGCAACATGTATCTTGCATCTTGCAGGGTAGCCACCAATGCTCCGGAGCTGCCTGGCCGCCTCAAGGGTGAGACGGATGAGGGTCGGCTCAGTTGACGAATATTAATTCGCTACTTGTAGGTCGATTCGTCCTTTCGCCGGATCCCGACAATAACGATTCGTTCCGCCTTCTCGTTGATCTCGCAGAGAACCCGGTGATCCCGCCCCGCCCAGATGCGGAACTGATCCTCCCGGCCAGCCACTTTGTCGTAACCGCGTGGCCGTGGATCACCCTGGAGGTCCATGATGCCCCGGGCTACGCGAAGGAATGTCTCATCGTCCAGTTCGAATAGCTCACGTTTCGCGGATCGCCGGAAACGGATCTTAAGCACGTTGCTTCTTGATGTGAGCGATCCGCCGTTCGATGGCTGCTAGACAGTCCTCCAGCGGCTCCTTCGCCCGCTTGAGGAAGACCTGGGCGTCCGGATCCTCGGCGGCCCTCTTGGCCAGATATCTCTCGGCAGCCTCTTCGAGGACCTCGTTAAGCGGACGATCCTGCTTGACGGCAATGAGCTTTAGCGCCTTCAAGGTGTCGGCGTCCATAGTGGTCGAAAATGCTTTTCGCCGCATAACCTCCTCACCTCCCAGCGCAACGGTATCTTCAAGAGATCAATAAGTCAAGAAACATGTATTTCTTGAGAATCGTCTCGTCGCTCGGCCATCAGCGGCCTCGCTGGTCTGGTAAAGATCTAGGTCTCGATGGCCTGAAGCGTCGGGGAGAGCCGGATAGGCGTCCCGATGTAGGCCGTCTGGAGCAGACGCTCGAAAAAAGGCGGCGTGGCCGTAAAGGGAAAGTCTCGACCGTCGGGCGAACGCGCGATGCCGAAGTAGTCGCGTCCAGCCTTGGTCTCCTGATAACTGATAAAACCCACGGTCATCCCATCAGGGATCTTGGCGCCGCTCAGGGCGATCTGCTCCTCAAGGTCGCGTTCGGCGACGGTATTGTAGTGGTCGTGGTCGAACGGCTTCAAGTCGATCTGGAGCTTTGCCACCTCCTCGGTTCTCCCTCCCGCCAGGATGGTATAGCCATCAAAGGTATGATGCCCCCCTACACCACTGATGCCGGCGTAGGCGACCTCGTTTTGCCCCACCTCCAGGTCTGGATACCCCCCCACACCCAAGAGTTGCTTGGCCGCCTCGAACGTGAGGCGAACGGTGGTTGGCGCAATCGCATGTCCCGAAAGCGCGCCGCCGGAGCGGCCAGCCTTGATGAGCCTGCCGTTGACCCCGACGTCGTTGCTGAGAAGGGCGTGTGTGACGGTCCCCTGGTATCCCAGGGCCTTCAATATGACCTCCATCTCGGTCAGCGGTACGGCCGGAAACGGGTTGTGATGCTCAAGGACCTTCAGCCTCGACAACTCGGGGATGCGTGCTTGTCTCATTGCGGTCGTGACGCACTCCTCCATCGCCCTGGAGAAGAGGTGGGTCTCCCGGTCACGGATGCTTGAAGGGTCCACCCCGCATCCGATTCCGGCGAGCCTGACCCCTCGCTCTTTGGCCGGCGGTTGATGAGAAAGGACCACTCCCGAATACCCCAGGCTCTGGGGCGCCACGCCTATGAGTTTTAACGGATAGTAGATCGTTCGGTCCCCGATTTGATCCGGGTGTGTCGTCACGTGCGCAGTGGAGAGCTTACGGAGAGCCATCTCATGCGTAAAGAGGCGCTGCTCGTAGACGAAACTGTCAAGGGCCTTCACCAGCTCATAGTCGTGTTGGTAGGCACGGCCCAGCGCGGCTGCTCCCAGTTTCAGCATATTGGCCTTTGCAACCTTTCGGTCAAAGGGGGAGACCAGGCTGGCGAAGATATCCGTCGTTTCCGCAGGGGTGATCCGCGCCCGATTCCGATTCGTCCCTTTCGTATTGCCGCCCGTGGCCACCATCGACATCTCTTCACCGCGCTCAACGAGATCCGCCACGGCGTCATTGAACGGGACGATGCCGGAGGAAGATGCCGCATGCGTCGGGGTGCAGCGGATCTTCGGTGGACGCTTGAAGAGCTGGCGGTGGGGGCTGCCGGCCAGGCGGCGCGTGAAATCTTCGGCCACCTCGGCCTCTGTCGTCTGGCCCAGCTCGTGCGTGTAGGAGATGGCCACGTTGATAGTCGTCACCCGAGAGAGATCGACCCCGCTTGCGGTCGCCTCGGCCACGAGCCGCTCGAACCCTGCCCAGAGGAAGGATTCGGCGTAGATCTCCTGAAGCTTCCCTGATTCCCAGTATTGCTGCAGCGACTTACCTCCTCCAGCGCTGGCTTCTTCCCAAATCGGCGGCGGGTTGAAGTTGGCAACTCCAGCCGCCAGATAGACCGGCCGCGTCCCCATACTCATCAGGCCCTCCTCGTTTCGATCAATAGAACTCCTGACAACTGTGGACCTCTCTCGATTCGATGATAACGGTTTTCTCAGTGGGGAGACATAATCTGGTTCTGCATCAAGACCGAACCGTCTTTCCGATGATCGCTCGAGTGGGGTCGATCTCGTTCCGGAGAACGCGGAGCTCGCCAGACGTCGGTGGCTCAAGCTCCTCCACTTTCTCTCCAACGAGCGGCTCAAACTCCATCTCCTTCAGCACCTCGGCCTTGCTGACGCCACGCAGCACCCCCAGCAGGCTCATCCGTTTGCTCGGTTCATCGAAACCATAGAGGGCCTTGGAGGTCACCACCCGCCAGGGCCCGGTCCCCCTCGGTAACCCGGCCTTCTCCCGGGCTTCCGGAGTTCCATCAAGATACCCTGGCGAGGTGACGAAATCCACCCTCTTCACGAACCGCCTTCGCTCGTGCATGATGACAATCACAGTCCGCCAACACTGCGTGAGAACCTCGTTGGCACCACCGCTTCCTGGAAATCGCTTCACCGGGCGCGTGTAATCGGCTCCCAGCATGGTGGAGTTGATGTTGCCGAATTGGTCGATCTGGGTGGCGCCCAGGACGCCCAGATCGACCATGCCAAGCTGGGCCTGAGCGAAGATCGTATTCATGTTGGTCCAGGCGAGCGACTTGTAGCAGTTGCGAGGTCCACCCATCGTAAAGCGAACGAAGGGGGTCTCGGGAAGCGGACCCACCGCCCCGAACTCGTAAAGCTGGATCATTCGGGGCGCGTGAAGTCGCTGGGCCAGGATCGCGGCGATTTGCGGCATGCCATACCCGATGAAGACGATCTTGCCGTCCTCCATCAAGCGGGCGCACTGGCAGATCATGAATTCCGACTCGGTGAAATCCCGCCCTATCAATGGTACCCCTCTTTGATCGTGGCCTGTCGTTTGAGGTCCATCAGCCTGGTCACCCCGACGCGCTTGTCCAAAAACTCCTCGTGGGACGAGACGCTGTAGATATACTTATCGAGATACGCGCCCATCTTCTGCTCATCCCCCGAGGCGGCCATATACTCCAGGAAGTGTTCCGTATCCATCTCGTACACTCCCTGGGCGCCGCCCGGCAGGCACCCAAACGGCGCATAGACAACGGCATCCACAAGATAGTACGGAATGGTGGTCTTCGACGGCTCCTTCCGGATGTCATCGGTCGTGATGATCTCTTCGGTTGAAATGATCGTCCGCTTGGAGGCCATCGCGGTCTCCAGCGGCGAGACCCCAGGGCCGAAGCAGCGGGCGTTGCCGTAGACGTCACACTGATGGACATGCACCAGCCCCACATCGGGGTTGACCGCAGGCACCAGCGCGATCGGCTTTCCGGTGAAGGGGTCCTGGACGACCTTGGCGCCGGAATAGGTCAGCGTGTCGGTCGCCAGCAGACTCCGGCTCGGCAGGAAGGGGACCCCCATCGCCCCGGCGAGGTGGCGCAGCGTCAGGGTGCCGTTGGTCCACTCGGTGACCTTGATCCTCCCATCCTCCACTGCCTTGCCGATGAGACTCCCTAGACCCAGGAAGCCGACGTCGATTCCCTGGAGGCAGCCTGCGGCCGCAAGCAGCGTGCTCTCCATAAGGGTGAACTTGGCGGCGAACCAGAGGTTCTGCCTCCGTTGGCGGATGATCTCTCGGACGAGGGAGGCCGGGCCGCGGGTGAAGGAGGAAAAGTCAAAGCTGACGTAGTCGCCGTCCTTTACGTAGCGGCGAACCGCTTCAGCTTCGGGCACGACCTTGTCCACCATCTCCCGCCGCTTCTCGGTCCGCATGAACGCGCGGAGCTCGTCTGGATCCTCAACCGTGAACTCTCCGATTCCTGCCTGTAGCACATCCATACGCACTACCTTCTAGAGCCCGATCTTGTCCAAAATCTCTTCGACCGCCGTGTAGGGATCAAGCTCCCGATCGGCGACCCGCTCGATCATCTCCTTCATGCTGCCGTTCCGCTTGAACCGCTCGACGGTCCTGGCCCTCAGCGTCTCCTGCAGCAGCGCCATAAACGCCCGCTCGCTTCGTTCGCGCCCCTTTTTCTTTCGCAGATCGCGTTCATCCAGGAACGCCTTGTGCGCGAAGATCGCATCTACCAGTTTCGCGATTCCTTCCCCTTTCGTAGCAACGGTCTTATAGACCTTCGGCAACCAGCCGCCGGTGTCCGGGGCCATGTGCAACATCATCTCCAGCTCAGTTGCGGTCCGGTTGGCGCCCTCCCGGTCTGCCTTGTTCACCACGAATACATCGCCGATCTCCAGGACGCCGGCCTTGATCGCCTGCACCTCGTCGCCCAGTCCGGGGACCGACACGACCACACAGGTGTGGGCGGTCCCCACCACCTCCACCTCGTCCTGGCCGACCCCGACTGTCTCGATCAGGATCACCTCCTTACCCGCCGCATCCATCACATCGACGACATCGTTGGTGGCCCGCGCCAGCCCACCCAGATGCCCCCTCGTCGCCATGCTCCGGATGAACACGTCAGCGTCGAGGCTGTGACGCTGCATACGGATCCGATCGGCCAGGATCGCCCCGCCGCTAAACGGGCTGGTCGGATCAACGGCCACGATTCCTACCGTCTTCCTCCGTTTTCGCAACTCATCCGTGAGATGGTCGGTCAGCGTGCTCTTTCCGGAGCCTGGCGGGCCGGTAATCCCGATGATATAGCCTGAGCCGGTGTGGGCGTAGAGAGACTTGAGGGCGGCCCTTGCCTCGGAGGCACCGTTTTCAATCATGGTCATAAGGCGGGCCGCTGCGCGAACATCGCCTTCGAGGATTTTCCGCGTGAGTTCCATGAGCCCTCACGACATGCTTCACACAACGTTTGCGGGAGGGAAAATTATCATAGGCAGGAAGCGAAGTCCAGTAGAAAAGGGGCGCGGAAGGTCCTTCCAGGAGAGGGTTAGTTCCAGACACTTCGAGCCTATGCGTACGATCTACCTAAGAGCTGGCGGGCGATCACCAGTCGCTGGATTTCCGATGTTCCTTCCCCGATTGCACAAAACTTGGCGTCGCGGAAATAGCGCTCGACAGGAAACTCTTTGATGTAGCCGTAGCCGCCGTGGATCTGGACGGCCTCGCTGGCGGCCTTCATCGCTATCTCCGATGAGAAGAGCTTGCCATAGGCGGCTTCCTTGGTGAACGGCCGACCTCGATCTTTCAAATCTGCCGCCTGCAAGACCAGCAGCCGGGCCGCATCGATCTCCGTGGCCATGTCGGCTAGTTTCCATTGAATCGCCTGGTAGCTCGCGATCGGCCGGCCAAACGCGTGCCGCTCTTTCGCGTATTTCAAGCCTTCCTCCAGAGCGCCGCGAGCAATCCCAACCGTGAGGGCAGCCATGCCGATACGTCCAGCATCCAGGATCGTCAAGGTGTCGATGAAGCCGTGGTTCAGCTCACCCAGCAGGTTCTCCTTGGGAATACGCGTCCCTTCAAAGACAAGCTGGGCCGTATCGCTGGCCCGAAACCCCATCTTGTGCTCCTTGCGGCCGACCCGGAACCCCGGCGCTCCTTTCTCCAGGATAAAAGCGGAGATCCCCCTCTCACGCTTGGTCCGGTCTGTGTTTGCCATCACGACATAAATACCCGCGACGCTCCCTTGGGTGATGAAGTTTTTCGTGCCGTTCAGCACCCAGTGATCTCCCTCAAGCGTGGCGGTTGTCTGCATCCCGGCCGCATCGCTCCCCGACCCTGGCTCGGTCAATCCCCACGCGCCCAGGACTCGACCACTGGCGAGTTGAGGAAGGTATCTCCTCTTCTGAGCTTCCGTCCCGGCGAGGTAAATATGGTTGCTACAGAGGGAGTTGTGCGACTCCACCGTCAGGGCGACCGAGGCGTCGTACCGTCCCAGCTCCTCAAGGATCAGGGCGTAGCTGATATAATCCATCGCCGCGCCCCCATGCTCCTTGGGAACGAGGATCCCCATCAGGCCAAGGTCTGCCAGCTTCCGAACGATCTCAGCCGGAAACTCCTCGCGCTCGTCGAGTCCTTGAGCGACCGGTGCGATCTCGCGCTCGGCGAAATCGCGCACCATCTTCTGGACGGCCTTCTGTTCCTCGTTCAGCTCGAAATCCATCACTCCACCCTCAGTCGCGCCACTCCAGGCTTATGACAGACGAACCCATCATCCTCTGTTCATACCCTACAGTGATACTTCAATGATAGTTCATAAACTATTAATTTATAACTACTTACTCCTTATATTGGACTTCACAAACTCGATCGCCTCGCCGGTTGTTGCGCCGGGTGTAAACACTTGCGCGATGCCGGCGGCCTTCAGCTTGGGGATATCCTCATCCGGGATCGTGCCCCCGCCGAAGACGACGATATCATCCGCGCCGCGCTCCCTGAGAAGCTCTATGACCTTGGGGAACAGATACATGTGGGCCCCGGAGAGACAGGACAGGCCGATGGCATCCACGTCTTCCTGGATGGCGGCACTGGCGATCATCTCCGGGGTCTGGCGGAGACCGGTGTATATGACTTCCATCCCCGCGTCACGAAACGCCCTGGCGATCACCTTGGCGCCCCGGTCGTGCCCATCAAGACCTGGCTTCGCGATCAAGACCCGGATCTTCTGTTGTACTTGTGTTGTCATGTCACGCTCCCGCAAAATGCTTTTGCATGCTTTGAGATTGCGGAGTCTATCCCGAGCCCTGGGATTGCTTCGGCTGACCAGTGCCAGCCTCGCAATGACGGGCGAGGGGGCTCGCTCTCTCGCAATGACAGCCTGCTTAACGCGAATGAATCAAATAATAATTGGTTCGGTGTACTCCCCCCAAACCTCCCGAAAGACATCCATGATTTCGCCCTGGGTTGCGTAGGCCCGGACTGCGTCGAGGATCTTCGGCATCAGCAGGTCCCTCCCCCACGGGTCTTTCCCGGCTGCGGCCTGGCGCAGGGCGTCGAGCGACCGCATCACCAGGTCCTTGTCCCGGGATCGGCGAAGCTCCCGCAGGCGCTCGATCTGCCGCTGCTCAGCCGCTCGATCGATGCTGAGGAGGGGAATCTGCTGCGCGTCCTCTTCCTTGAACCGATTCACGCCGACGATGATCTTTTCCTCACGCTCCACCGCCTGCTGGTAGGCGTACGCGGCATCGGCGATCTCCCGTTGCGGGAACCCCTTTTCGATGGCTCGAATCATGCCACCCAGCTCTTCGATCCTCCTGAAATACTCCCAGGCCCCCTCCTCCATCTGATTCGTCAACGCTTCGACATAATATGATCCGGCCAGCGGATCAACCGTATTGGTGACCCCGCTTTCGTGGGCGATGATCTGTTGGGTCCGAAGCGCGATGGTGGCCGCCTCCTCTGTAGGCAGCGCCATCGCCTCATCCATGGCGTTGGTGTGAAGCGATTGCGTGCCTCCCAAGACGCCGGCCAGCGCCTGGATCGCCACCCGGGCGATGTTGTTGTAGGGCTGTTGCGCCGTAAGGGCGACCCCGGCCGTCTGCGCGTGCGTCCTGAGCAGCCATGAGCGGGGGTCCTTCGCCCCAAACCTCTCCCGCATGATGCGGGCCCAGAGGCGCCGGGCCGCGCGGAACTTGGCGACCTCCTCGAACAGATCATTATGACAGTCAAAGAAGAACGAGAGGCGTGGGGCGAACGCATCCACGTCCAGCCCTGCCTTGATCGCCTCCTCGACGTAGACCATCCCATCCGCCAGCGTGAATGCAAGCTCCTGCAGCGCGGTGGCGCCGGCCTCACGGATATGGTAGCCGCTGATGCTGATGGTGTTCCATCGCGGCAGGTGGTGCGCACCGAAGACGACCGTGTCAGTGACCAGCCGCACCGACGGCTCGATCGGATAGATGTATTCCTTTTGGGCGATGTACTCCTTGAGGATGTCGTTCTGGATCGTCCCGCCGATCCGGTGATACGGGACGCCCTGTTTTTCGCAGACGGCGACATACATCGCCCACAGGACAGCGGCCGGCGACGTGATCGTCATGGAGGTCGTCACCTCGCCGAGCGGAATGCCGTCGAACAGAATCTCCATATCGGCGAGCGAGTCGATGGCGACCCCGCACTTACCGACCTCCCCGGCCGAGAAGGGGTGGTCGGAGTCGTACCCCATCAGCGTCGGGAGGTCGAAGGCGGTGGAGAGCCCCATCTGCCCCTGCTCCAACAGGTACTTGAAGCGCCGGTTCGTTTCGACGGCGGTGCCATAGCCGGCGAACATCCGCATCGTCCAGAGCTTGGCACGGTACATGGTCGGGTGTAGTCCCCTGGTGTACGGGTACTCACCCGGGAATCCGAGGTCTTTCAAGAAGTCCCAGTTCGGCAAATCCGCTGGGGTGTACAAACGCTCGACCGGCGCCATGGAGACCGAGGTGAAGCGCTCTGCGCGCTCAGGCGCGCTCTTGAGGGCCGGCTTCAGGGTCTCGGCCTCCCACTGCTCTTTTTCCTTTTCGATCCGCTCGATCTCCCTCTTCTCGTGCATGTCGATCACCTCTTCCCTCAACACCAGCTACTGTCCTGTCTCAGAAATCCGTTGAATGAGTTGTGTCATTCTGAGCCCCTTCGCGTGTCATTCTGAGGCGGAGCCGAAGAATCTCAAAGACTGCTCAGGGCCGGCTCCGGCGAAGAATCTCTAAGGATCTGAGATCCTTCACGGAGTTCACCCTGAGCAGGAGAAGATCCTTCGCGGAGTTTACACTGAGCACATTCGGCTCGCTCAGTGTGGACTCCGCGAATGTGCTCAGGATGACAGGGTGCGAAGGGTTCAGGATGACAAGCTTTACCCAAAGATCCATAACCGGGCGACTTATTGAGCGAACCTCTGAGACAGCGCTCTAGGCGACCGTGGCTGTGAGTTGCTCGATCATCTTCTCGGCCCAGGCAATGTTCTTCCTGTGGGTGTCAAGCATTTCGGTGAAGAAGTCGCGCATCGCCTGATCAGTTAAGGTCGGCAGCAACGCCTCGATTTTTCTGGCTACCCACCCCTGACCCCGATTGAGGAACCTGAGCTGCTCGGCGATCCCATCGATCGCCAGGAGCTTGTCCGCGAAGTCTCCCATCTTCCCTGATGGGGTCACGCCAAGTTGCTTCAGGAAATGATGCAGCCCGGCGACATAGCGCGCCTCATCCCCCTTAGCCTTCTTGAGACCCTCTTTCAGTTCTCCTTCCTGAAGCGGCTTCAGCATCCCGCTGACGGCCCTTACACCCGATCGCTCGGCCTCGAGCAGCCGGTTCAGGAGTTCGATCAATTCATCTCTCTTCATCAGTCAGATCCCTCCACACTTTGCGCAATCACCTCTGCCAGGTCAAGGGGCCTCGTCGTCTCATTCGCTCCTTTCACCTTGAGCGCATCCTCGAACATGATCAGGCAGAAGGGGCAGGCGCTCGCCAGCACCTGTGGCTGAAGCGCCAGTGCTTCTTCGGTCCGCTCCCAACTCACGCGTTTGCCGATCTTTTCCTCGAACCACATCAGCCCGCCGCCAGCGCCGCAACAGAAGCCACGTTCCCGGCACCGGCCCATCTCCTTCACCTGTAGTCCGGGGATCGCGCCGAGCAGCCGCCTGGGGGAATCGTACACGCCGTTGTGCCGCCCAAGATAACAAGGGTCATGGAACGAGGCAACCCCGTCCATCCGTCTCTCTGGTCGCAGCCGCCCCTGCCGTGTCAAATCGGCCAGCATCTCTGTGTGATGAACGATTTCATAGCTGCCGCCGAGCTTGGGGTATTCGTTCTTGATGGTGTTATAGCAGTGCGGACACGAGGTCACAATTTTCTTGATCCCGTATCGGTTGAGGGTCGTGATATTCTCTCCGGCCAGTATCTGAAAGAGGTACTCGTTTCCGATTCGCCGAGCCGGGTCGCCCGTACACCGTTCTTCCTCACCGAGGATGGAGAAGTTCACGCCTGCGCGCTGCATAAGCTTGGCCAGGGAAACGGCCACCTTTTGGTTCCGCTCGTCGAAGGCCGCGGCGCATCCGACCCAGTAGAGAATGTCCGGCCGTCCGTTGCCCGCCACGGTCTTGACGCCGAGCCCTTTCGCCCAGTCGGTCCTGGTAGCTGACGTGCCGCGGAACGGATGTCCCCGCTCTTCCAGGCTACGCAACGCCTGCTGCATCGTCTCCGGAAACTCGGCCTCTTCCATCACCAGGTGGCGGCGCATCTCGACGATCTTCGGGATCGGCTCGATGAACACCGGACATTCCTGATGACACGCCCCGCAGGTAGTGCAGGCCCACAGGACATCATGGGAGATCACGTCACCGACCATCTTTCTGGAATCGCCTCCCTCGGCAACCAGGCGCAGGTGATCCCGCAAATCGATAATCACGCCTTTCGGAGTCAGCGGCTTGCCGGTCGTCCAGGCCGGACAGACTTGCTGGCAGCGGCCGCACTCGGTGCAAGCCTCGAGATCGAGGAGATGTTTCCAGGTGTACTGGCCGATCGTCGAGGCGCCGAACCGCTCCGCCTTTTCGAGATCGATCGGCTGCAAGACGCCGGATCGCTCGCGGTTTCTGAGGAGGATATTGGCGGGGGCGGCCAGCATGTGCAGGCTGATGCTGTATGGCAGATACGCGACGAAGGCGAATGCGACTATCGCGTGAAACCACCAGAGGAGACGGTGGAGAGTGGCGTGCTGCGCCTCCCCAAAACCGACGAAAGGCAGCGACGCCAGCCAACCACCCGGTGACCAGTGGCCCCATGGATCGGCCGTGGCCGCGATTCGAAGTCCTTCGATCAGGAAGCCGGTGACCAGTATCACAAGGAACAAGGCAAGGAGTACGCCGTAGTTGTCGGCCAAGCGCGGCTTGAGGAGCCGATCAGGTTTAGCGCCATAGCGTCGAACCAGCGCGATTCCAACGCCAGCCACTGCGGCGAGCCCGAATAGATCGACCGTCAGCGACATGAAGTAGAGGTAGAAGTTCCCATACAGGGTAGGGATGCCAAAGTAGTCCTGGAGGGCGACGAGGCAGGTGGCGATGAAGAGCGCGGCGAATCCCCAAGACATCGAGAGGTGCAACAGCCCTGAGACGGCGTCGCGTGCGATCCGTCGCTGAAGAACCGCGTGCTCGACGAACCCTCTAAGGCGATCCCAAAAGTGGTCCAGGACGCCTGCCGGCTGCCCCATCAACAACCGGCGGACCTGTCGATACATCCCGTATAGGAACACGATGAGGAAGGGAAAGAAAAGGATATAGAGGAAGATGTGGCCGGGGATGTTCCAATATATCTCTCTCGATGGAGTCATGTTCTAGGTTCCACGTTCCAGGTGCCAGGTTCCAGGTTCGCCTTCGCGGTGCCAGGTTCCGGGTTCCGGGTTCAGCTTCGCAGTGCCATGTTCCGGGTTCCAGGTTCCAAGTTAACGACAACCAAGTGCCCGTTTCCTGGTGTAAGATTCTCTGGCGCTACAACTTGGAACTCGGCACTTGGAACCTCGAACGACCCTTGTTCATCGTCCGGTCAATTCTTTACAGCTCTCGATGAGCTTTGTCGCCACCGCCTTCCAGTCGCCGACGACGCCAAGCTGGGCGACCTTGTAGATGGGCGCTTCCGGGTCGGTATTGATCGCCACGATGTTCTTGGCGCCCGAAATTCCCGCCACGTGCTGGGTAGCTCCAGAAATGCCGAACGCCAGATACAGGTCCGGGCTCACGCTTTTGCCGGTCTGCCCGACCTGCCATGAAGGCGGGACCCACCCGGCATCGGTCGCGGCCCTGGACGCGCCGACCGCGCCCTTGATGACCTGGGCAAGCTGTTCCAGAACCTTAAACCCTTCCGGACCGCGAACCCCCCGTCCGCCGCTCACAACGATCTTCGCATCTTCCAGCTTGACGCCGGTGACCTCCTCCTGGATCTTCTCCAGCACCCTCGTCTTGAGCTGCGAGGCCTCTAAGGCGACATCGACCACGATCTCTTCGCCCGTCCGGCCCTCCTCCTTCGTGGGAGGTTCCATCGCCCGGAGCTTGGCGGTTGCCACGACCGGAAAGGCCTTGGGCTGCATGACAGCCATCGCCTTGCCGCCATAGGTCTGACGCGTAAACCGGAGCCGACCGGATGCCGCCTCCAGGTCGAAATCGACGAAGTCCGCAACAAACCCAGCCTTCAGTCTGTTCGCCAAGCGTGGACCGACCTCTCGTCCAATGGAGTCCCCTGCCAGGAGAACCATATTCGGCTGTGCGCGCTGGCAGATCTGATGCATGACACTGGCGAAGGCATCACCTTGATATCGTTCGAGCAACTGGTGCTCGGCGCGATAAACCTGGTCGGCGCCATAGGCGAAGAGGAGCGGAACGTGCGCGCTAAGCTCTCTTCCCAAGATGGCCGCGCCGACCGGCTCCCCCAGAAGCGCCCTCAGCTTTTTCCCGCCTGCCAATACTTCCAGCGCATTTCGCGTCAGCCCGGCGTTCTCAGTTGTTGCGAGGACCAGCGTTCCCGGCATTCACCCTCCCCTATTGCACAAACATGTTAATTACTGGTGCATTGTCATTGCGAGCGACTGTAAGGAGCGAAGCAATCCCGCCGCGTTGAAGATTGCTTCAGTCGCTTCGCTCCCTCGCAATGACACCTCACGTCATGCACCTGCACTATATGAGTTTCAGCTCGCGTAGCCTAGCGGCCAGGTTCGCCGCTTGCTCCTGTGGCGTATCCCCCTTGATCATCTCACACTTCGATTCCTTCAGCGGCAGGTAGACATCCGTGATCGCAACCCTGGCCGCGCCGGACCCGACCCTATCGGGATCGAGCACAAGATCTGCTGCCTTCCAGGTAGGGATCGTCTTTTTTCCGGCGGCCATGATATCTTTAAGCTTGGGGTAGCGTGGGGTGTTCGTATCGTCGGAAATGACACTGGCCAGGACAGGGGTCTTCGCCTCGATCAGCTCATAGCCATCTTCTACGACTCGACGAAGGACCACCTGCCCGTCCTTCGCCTCGATTCGAGAAACAAAGCTCACACATCCGATCCCCAGCTCTTCAGCCATGAACGCCGGGACGGCCCGGTCACCCCAATCTCCTGATACGCAGCCCGTCAGGACCAGGTCGAATGTACCAACCTTCTGGGTCGCCTTCGCTAAGACGTACGCGATCCCCTGTTGATCCGATGCCGCGATAGCAGGATCATCGACCAGAATGGCCTCATCGGCCCCCATTGAGAGGGCGCTCTTGAGCGCAGTCGCGGCGGTGGCTGCACCCACACTGATGGCGGTCACCTTGCCGCCCTGCTTCTCTTTGAGTTGGATGGCCACCTCGAGCGCATTCTGGTCGTACGCGCTGATAACCAGCGAGTGGCTGCCCTGGACCTGGCGTTTGGTTCCCGGATCGATCTTGAACTGGCTGGCCGGGATCTCGGGATCGATGACCTGCTTGATACAGACGATGATATTCAGCGGCATCCGCCTTCCCTCTTATACTCAGTGCGTCCCCGGCTATGCGCCGCTACAACGGGACCGCTCTGCGCCGGGCCAAGACTGGACCGGCACTAGCTCAAGAGATGTTGTGCGATCACTACCCGCTGAATCTCCGATGTGCCCTCATAGATCTCGGTGATGCGGGCGTCACGGAACAGGCGCTGAGCCGGGAAATCGTAGATGTACCCATAGCCGCCATGGATCTGGAGCGCCTTCGTCGCCGCGAAGTTTGCGGTCTCTGACGCGAGCAATTTCGCCATAGAGGCTTCCCTGGTGTATCGTCCCCCCCTATCCTTCAGCCACGCCGCCCGATAGGTCATGAGCCTGGCCGCCTCGGTCCGGGTGGCGATGTCAGCGATCATCCACTGGATCGCTTGAAACGACGCGATCGGTTTCTCGAACGCTACCCGTTGCATCGAATAGCCCAGGGAGATGTCCAGCGCCCCCTGCGCGATCCCAACGGCCTGCGCCGCGACCCCAATCCGGCCGCTGTCCAGGGTGGCCATGGCGATCTTGAATCCTTGGCCCACCTCGCCCACCAGGTTCTCGGCCGGCACCCGGCATTCTTCAAACAGGAGCTGACAACAGCTCGATCCCCTGATCCCCAGCTTCTTTTCCACTTTGGTAATGGTGAATCCCGGCGTCCCTTTCTCTACGATGAGGGCACACACCCCTTTGGCCCGAATACCGCGATCGACTGTAGCAAAGACCACAGCGAAGTCGGCCTCCAGGGCATTCGTGATGAAGTTCTTGGTTCCGTTCAGGACAAAGACATTCCCGTCTTTCCGAACCGTGGTCTGCTGGCCCGCTGCGTCCGACCCTGCGCCGGGCTCGCTCAGGGCATAACAGGCCACGGTACGGCCACCGGCAAGCGGTACCAGGTAACGCAGCTTCTGCGCCTCAGAGCCGAACCTGTAGAGCAGGTCCCCAACCAGCGAGTTATTGACTGTCATGACGGTGCTGGTGGACGCGCAGGCCCTGGCGATCTCCTCCATCGCGATAGCATAGCAGACAGTATCTGCCCCGGCGCCCCCATAGGCCGGCGGGATCGCCACACCCATCAGGCCAAGCTCGCCCATCTTCTTGATCGTCTCGTGCGGGAAGACCCCTTCCTCGTCCACCTGCTTGGCTCGTGGGGCCACTTCCTTCGCCGCGAACTCTCGAACCATCTCTCGAAAGAGCTGCTGCTCCTGGGTTAACTCGAATCTCATGACCCTTCCTCACGATCGTCATTGCGAGCACATTCGCTTCGCTCAGTGTAAACTCCGCGAAGCAATCTGCCAGTGCGTGATCCCTGTAGGCCGCCCAAGGACGTGGGATTGCTTCGACCCACTTGGTGGGCCTCGCAATGACAGCCGAGGCGCCTCCCTACTTTCCCTTGAACTGAGGCGGGCGCTTTTCCAGGAAGGCATTCACACCTTCGCGCATGTCCTCGGTGCCAAAACAGAGGCCGAACAGCTTGCCTTCGTTCGCCACCCCCCGCTCCAGCTCGATGTCGTACCCTTCCTCTATCGCCTCCTTGGCTGCTTTGAGCGCGACCGCTCCCTTGCTTGCCAACTTCTCAGCCAGCTTCTTCACCTCCGACATGAGCTGATCCGGAGGAAACACCTTATTCAACAACCCAAGATTCCATGCCTCCTGGGCGCCGATCATGTCACCGGTCAGGACCAGCTCCTTCGCGCGCTGTTTGCCGATCAGGCGAGAGAGCCTCTGCGTCCCACCAGCGCCGGGAATGATGCCCAGGTTGACCTCCGGCTGGCCGATCTTCGCGCTGCCCGAGGCATAGACGATGTCACAGGCCATCATCAACTCGCACCCGCCACCAAGCGCGTACCCGTTCACTGCCGCAATCACCGGCTTCGGCAGCCGCTCGATCCCCATGTAGACCCGCTGGAGCTGCTGCGTGAACATCCAGGCATCGACCGGGCTCATCGCTTTGAACTCCGTGATGTCGGCGCCGGCGGCAAACGCCTTGTCCCCCGAGCCGGTGATCACGACCACCCGGACCGCCGGGTCATCGCGGACCTGATGCACGGCCTGCCCCAGCTCCGCGGCCATCGCCAGGTTCAGCGCGTTCAGCGCCTTCGGGCGGTTCAACGTGATGGTGGCGATGCCGTTCTCGATCTGTAGCTCAATTATCTGAAAGCCCATGACCACCTCCGATTCCGTTCAGGACAAGGCCGATGACCCCATCAGTCACGGTTGACAAGTCATACTTCTTCAGGTTCCAACGCTTCAGCGGCCAGACCGCGCAGAGGAACAGGATTGCAATGGCGATCAGGTTTGAATCTCCCGCCACGAAATGACCTTCTCGGTTTCCCCTCTCGACAATCGCCTGGAGCATTGAGACGTACCGGCGATCAACTTCGAAGAGTTGCTGGAGCGCCTCGCGGCGCAGGGTATGTGACTCTTGGTAGAGGACGAGCACAAGATCCTGGTATTCATCGTAGAGCCTGAGTGTGGCCTCGATGGCTGCCCTGAGCTGAGAAGTAGGGTCTCCGCTGTTAGCCATCGCCTCGGACATCCTTTTCTGAAACAGATCGAGGAGCCGATGATAGACCAGGAGGAGGATGTCTTCTTTGGTCTTAATATAGTTGTAGAGGGCGCCCACAGAGAGGTCGGCGGCTTCCGCAATCTCTCGGACACTTGTCTGGTGATACCCTTTGCGGGCGAAGAGACGAAGGGCGGCATCGCAGATCTGCTCGTGTCGTCGCTCGATGAGAGCGCGATCTTTGACCACGGTTTCGATCCGCCTCACAGCCGCTCGCATGGCAGGACCCCATTGACTGAACGCTCGTTCAGGATGGGGTCATCATATGGAAAATCCTTGTTCCTTGTCAAACGATTTTCGCGGACATGGGGGATAGGCGGCCTCACAACCACGATGACATATCGGTCGGGCGAGTCTTGTGCCCATGCTCCATGTATTCTCTCAGAAGCGAAGAGCGAAGGTCAAAGGGGAAGTGAGGATTATCATCATCGTAGATGCAGGGCTTGCCCTGCCCACTCAGCACCCTCACCTCAAGAAGGGCGCAGCAAGCAGCGCCCCTACCAGGGGGATGACACCAACCGTTGCATCCGACGGAATCGATCGTGTATGATAAGAGAGCTTTTATACGATTCTGGCTGCCAGCCCCAAAGCCTGACCCAGACAGGAGGCGGGATGATTGAAGCGGAAAAGCTGACGAAATATTACGACAAGGTCGCGGCCATCGAGGACGTCTCATTCACCGTCGACAAGGGAGAAATCGTCGGTTTTCTCGGGCCGAACGGCGCCGGGAAAACCACCACGATGCGGATCCTCACCGGCTTCTTGCCCCCGAGCAGTGGGACGGCGCGGGTGGCGGGCCACGACATCCTCACCGATTCCCTTCAGGTCCGCCGGCGAATCGGCTATCTGCCGGAGGCTGTGCCGCTCTACACTGACATGAAAGTGGCCGCCTATCTGGAGTTCGTCGCCGAGGTGAAGGGGGTGGAGCGGAGAGAGCGGAGGCGCAGCATTGGACAGATCATGGAGAAATGTCGAATCGTTGATGTCCAGCGAGTGCTGATCGGCTCGCTCTCTCGCGGATACCGGCAGCGGGTCGGGATCGCCCAGGCGTTGCTCAAGGACCCCGAAGTCCTCATCCTGGATGAGCCGACGGTCGGCCTCGACCCGCAGCAGATTATCGAGATCCGCCAGCTCATCAAGGAATTGTCCGGCCAGAGCACGATCATCCTTTCGACCCATATCCTTCCAGAGGTGAGTATGGTCTGCCAGCGGGTGATCATCATCAATGACGGACACATCATCGCGGTGGACACACCCGAGAACCTGACGGCGCGCCTTCAGAGCTCAGCCAAGCTGCTCCTGACAGTGGACGGGCCGGTCGGCCAGGTCGAGGAAGCCCTGACACGGCTTCCAGGGGTCCTGCGGATCGAGCCCAAAGACGAGGGGAAGGCGGGCGATGCCGCTGTCAGCTTCATCGTGGAGTCCGAGCGGAGCCGCGACCTCCGCCGCGAGGTATCACGCCTCATCGTCGATAAAGGGTGGGGGTTGCTGGAGCTGCGTCCGGCCGACATGACGCTCGAGGAGATTTTCATCCGGTTGGTCACCGAGGAACATCAGGAGGTGCGGGGATGAACGTTCTGTCGATCTTCAAGAAAGAGCTGCGCTCGTACTTCGCTTCGCCGATCGCCTACGTCGTCCTGACGATCTTTGCCCTCCTCTCCGGGTACTTTTTCTACAGCCTCCTGACGTTTTTCTCCCTCAACAGCATGCAGGCCGCCTTCAATCCCGCCTTCTCGCAGGGCCTGAATGCGTCTGAATGGATCGTTCGGCCTCTGCTCCGCAACATCGCCGTCACGATGCTCCTCTTGATGCCGGCGGCCACCATGCGGCTCTTCTCTGAAGAGAAAAAGAGTGGGACGATCGAGCTCCTCTTTACCTACCCGATCCGCGACTGGGAGCTGCTCCTTGGAAAGTTCCTGGCGGCCCTCGCGCTTTACGCGGCGATGTTGGGGATCAGTCTCCTCCAGTTGCTGATGCTTCGCGTCTTCGCGCCGCTCGAATGGGGGCCGATCCTGAGCGGCTACCTGGGTCTCCTCCTGCTGGGAATGGCTTTTCTTGGGCTGGGGACTCTGGCCTCCTCGCTCACCGAAAACCAGATCGTCGCGGCCGTCGGCGCCTTTGGCGTCCTGCTGCTGCTGTGGGTCATCGGCTGGTCCACGGACGCGGCCGGCCCGACCCTGGGTCCGATCCTGTCACACCTGTCCATCATCAATCACTACGACAGCTTCGCCAAGGGAACCATCGAGAGCAAGGACGTCATCTTCTACCTCAATTTCACGATCCTGTGCCTCTTTCTCACGCTCCGCTCCCTGGAATCGAAGCGCTGGAGGGGATGACGATGCGTAACGTCGCCCGTTTTGTCGCGCCGGCCGGCCTCGTGCTGCTCATCGGGGGAGGCATCGCTTACAATATCCGCCCGGACCTGAAAGCCTGGATGGGCGGCATCCTCCTGGTCGGAGCCGCGCTCATCCTCGTGAGCCTCTATCAATCCTTCCCGCTCATCAGAGCCTGGCTTGACCGCCGCTCAACCAAGGTCGGGGTAAACGTCGCCCTGATGACATTGCTCCTGCTGGGCATCATCGGACTGGTGGAGGCGATCTCGGCCAAGTACAACATGCGGATCGACCTCACCGAGGGGAAGCGTCATACCCTTTCCGATCAGACCAAGAAAGTCGTGAGAGCGCTCCCCAAGGAGGTGCAGGTCACGGCCTTCTATCGCTCCGATCAGCCGGATCGACGGTCCGCCGAAGAGCTGCTCCGCCAGTATGCCGACCTCTCGTCAACGTTCCGCTTCGAAATGGTTGATCCGGATAGAAGCCCCGGCCGAGCCAAGAAATATGGAGTCACGACGTACGGGACCACGGTCCTGGAGACGAAGGACAAAGAAGAAAAGATCACGCAGGTTGACGAGGAGCACCTGACCAATGGATTGGTCAAGCTGCTCCGCGAGGGGAAGCGGGCGGTCTACTTCCTGAAGGGCCACGGTGAAAACGAGTTGGATGACGCGTCTCGGAACGGCTACCGGCAGGCGAAAGAGGCCCTCGAGAAATCCAACTATACGGTCAAGGAACTCCTCCTTCTCCGCGAACCCCGGGTTCCTGCCGATGCCGCGGTCCTCGTCATCAGCGGACCGAAACGCGACCTGGCCGAATCAGAGCCGGGGGCCCTGAACACCTTTGTCGAGCGAGGCGGAAAGTTGCTTGTCCAAATCGATCCTTTTGCGGCGCCAAGCGTGAAGGCGTTCTTGCGCCAATACGGCATCATCGCAGGGGACGATGTGATCGTCGATCAGTTCAGCCGTGTCATGGGGGGGGATTATCTCATGCCTGTCGTCTCGAAGTACTATTCCCACCCGATCACCCGTGACTTCACACTGGCCTCCTTATTTCCCTTCGCCCGCTCCATCGACGCGGCGGAAAAACCGCCCGAGGGCGTCTCATTGCAGAAACTCGGGGAGACCGGAGCGGGGAGCTGGGCCGAGACCGACAAAGGCGAGTTGAATCGCGGCCAGCTTACCTTCGACAACGGAAAGGACCGACAGGGGCCGGTCCCGATGGGGGTCGTGGCTACGGTGGAGGCCGGGAAAGCACCGAAGGCGGTCTCGGAGGGAACGGGAGGACCGGAAACGGTCGCAGGGAAAAAGAAGGATGCGAGCGGAATCGAGGGAGGACC
>JACPQX010000035.1 GCA_016190255.1 Candidatus Methylomirabilis oxygeniifera
GATATCAACCAAAGGAGTTAAAAAGGAACGATGATCATCGTGTTGAAGCCAGATGCAACCGAGGCTGAGGTTGCCCAGATCATCCGGAAGATCGAAAGCTTCGGTCTAACCGCTCATGTCTCCAAGGGCACAGAACGGACCATCATCGGTGCGATTGGAGATGAGCGGGTCCTTCAGGAGCGGCCGCTGGAAGCGTTCCCCTTCGTAGAGAAGGTCCTTCCGGTTCTGAAGCCGTACAAGCTGGCCAGCCGTGAGTTTAAGCCAGAGGGATCCGTCGTCAAGGTGAACGGGGTTCTGGTCGGAGGCCGGCGGGTGGTCGTGATGGCCGGGCCGTGCGCGGTGGAAGGGCGCGAGGTCCTGCTGGAGACCGCTCGGTCCGTAAGGGCCGCTGGGGGACACATCCTGCGTGGTGGAGCCTACAAACCGCGCACGTCGCCCTACACCTTTCAGGGGCTCGGAGAAGAAGGGCTCAAGTTTCTGGCCGAGGCCAGGCGCGAAACCGGACTGCCGATCGTGACCGAGTTGATGGACACACGCGAGGCTTCCGTCGTGTATGAATATGCCGATCTGATCCAAATCGGCGCAAGAAATATGCAAAACTTCAAGCTCCTGAAGGAGGTTGGCGCCTGCCGAAAGCCGATCCTGTTGAAGCGGGGGATGAGCTCCACGGTAAAAGAGCTGCTGTTGGCCGCCGAGTACATCATGTCGGAGGGAAACTACGACGTCATTCTTTGCGAGCGTGGCATCAGGACGTTCGAGGATGCGACCCGCAACACGCTCGATCTGTCGGTTGTTCCTCTGATCAAGCGGCTCTCGCACCTGCCCGTCATCGTCGATCCGAGCCACGGGACCGGGAAGTGGGACCTCGTCCCGCCCATGGCGTTGGCCGCTGTGGCCGCCGGCGCCGACGGCCTCATGGTCGAAGTCCATCCTCGCCCCGAAGAAGCCCTATCCGATGGGCCACAAGCGCTCCTTCCGATGACCTTTGCGAAGCTCATGGGCGATCTCGGCAAAGTGGCTGCAGCCGTGGGACGCACCCTGTGACCTTCCGCCTCACGCCCGGGTCGCGCACTGATGCCGGCTCACGCGGCGTGCCGCTCTTTCAACGCATTGCGATCATCGGCCTTGGCCTGATTGGCGGAAGCGTGGGCCTGGCGTGCCGGGCTCGTCGCCTGGCACACGAGGTTCGTGGAGCCGATCACGACCCCGATCACCGCGCGCAGGCGATAGCGCTGGGGTGCGTGGGAGAGGCCTTCGAGGATCCCGCGAGGGCCGTCGAGGGGGCCGATCTCGTCGTTCTCGCCATTCCGGTTGGCGAGATCCCCGGAGCGATCCAAGGGGTTATTCCGCACCTACCATCGGACGCCGTGGTCACCGACGTGGGGAGTGTGAAGGGATCGGTGGCGGCCTCGATGGAGCGGCTGGTCCCAGGCGGGAAGGCGGTCCCGGGCCACCCGATCGCCGGACGGGAGCAGTCGGGACCGACGGCGGCCTCTGCCGAGCTGTTTGTAGATGCCAAGTGCGTCCTGACGCCGATCCGCACCACCGATCCTGTTGCCCTGGAGCGCGTACGCCGCCTGTGGATGGAGATCGGAGCTGATGTGGTGGAGATGAGCCCGGAGCGGCACGATGAGATCTTCGCTGCCGTCAGTCACCTGCCGCACATCGTCGCCTACGCACTGATGGGCACCATCCTCGATCTGTCCGGCGATGGGGAGGAGCTACATGAATTCGCGGCAGGCGGCCTGAGAGATTTCACGCGAATTGCGATGAGCCATCCGGCCATGTGGCGTGACATCTGTCTTGCCAACCGTCAGCAGATCCTGGAGGTGATTCGCCGCTTCCAGAGCGCCCTGGGCCACCTTGAGTCCTTGATCGACGCCGAAGACGGTGAGGGGCTCTATCGGCAGTTTGCGCGGGCTAGGGCGGTCCGAGAGGCTGTGGGGCGTCTGAAGGGGGCGGGCAATCGCACACGCAGTGATGAGTGAAAGGCGAGAACGCGCGTTGCTGGTTGGGCTCCACAGGAAGCGAAACGCTCGCTGGGAGGCCGAAGAATCGCTGGTTGAGCTCGGTCGTCTGGCGGGATCGGCTGGCGCCGTAGTCGTTGCGACGATCCTGCAGGAGCGGGACTCACCGGACCCTCGCTATCTGATCGGCAAGGGCAAAGCCGAGGAGATCAAGGCGACGTGGCACGAGGCGATCGACCTGTTGCTTGTGGACGAAGAGTTGTCGGGGTCGCAGCAGCGGAACCTGGAAAAGTTGACCGGGTGGAAGACGGTTGATCGCCCCTCGTTGATCCTGGATATCTTTGCCCAGCGCGCGAAGACCCGCGAGGGCAAGCTCCAGGTTGAATTGGCCCAGCTCGACTACCTGCTGCCCCGTTTGGTTGGCCGGGGGGTCGATCTCTCTCGGCTGGGGGGCGGGATCGGTACGCGCGGCCCCGGCGAGACTCAATTGGAAACCGACCGTCGGACCATCCGCCGACGTATGGCCAAGGTCCGCGACGATCTGGCCAAGGTCCGCCGTCATCGGGCGTTGCTGAGGCGGCCGCGGCGGCGGCACGCTGTTCCGATCGTGGCCTTGGTCGGGTACACGAACGCCGGCAAATCGACCCTTTTTAACGCGTTGACACACTCAGATGTTCGGACGGACAACGCCCTCTTCGTGACTCTCGATCCGGTCCTGCGACGGGTGAGCACCTCCGATGGTTTCGTATTCCTGCTCTCCGATACGGTCGGGTTCATCAGACGACTCCCCCCGCAATTGGTGGCGGCATTCAAGGCGACCCTTGAGGAGCTTGACGAAGCCGATCTCCTGTTGCACCTGATCGACGCAAGTCATCCCCTGATGATGGAGCAGAAATTGACGGTTGACACGATCCTGGGAGAGCTTGGCCTCTCCGGTAAGCCGATCGTAGAGGTCTTTAATAAGGTGGATCTCCTTGCGCGGGGGGCTGAGCAGGCGTTCGCTCGTGGTTCAAGTGTAATGCCACGTATGGCTGTGTCTGCACGTACGGGGTATGGTCTCGATCGGCTGCGAGATCTGGTGCGACAAGTGGTCATATGGCCGGATCGCCAAACACGCGAATCTGCGCCGGCCTCTGGTCTCAGCGCCCGAGGGTAAATTGCGAAAGGGGGGATCAGGTCTTGATCATGGCGGGGGCGCCGCCACGACGATGGGGGGGGTCTAGTTGGCCAGTCCCAGAAATGGCATATTGATGCTGAATCTCGCCAACGGCCTCACGATCCTGCGGATCCTGATGGCCCCTATCATTTCGATCCTGTTGGTGTACAGGTTCTGGAAGCTGGCTCTCGCGATCTTTCTCTTGGCCGGGATCACTGATGCGCTGGACGGATTCTTCGCCCGCTCCAGGGCCGAGCGCACAGAACTGGGAATGATTCTGGATCCCCTGGCCGATAAGCTCCTGCTGTTCGGCGCATTCGTGACCCTCGTGTATCTCCACCAGATTCCCCGCTGGCTGTTTATCATCGTGGTCAGCCGCGATTTGATATTGATTGGCGGCTTCTTGGTCTTATACATCGCCACCGGGAAGAGCACCGTCTCTGTCTCGCAGATGGGCAAGCTCACGACCGGATTACAGTTGGCAACCGTGTTGGGAACGATGCTCGCCCACGTCACCGGGGGCGTCGCACCTTACTTGGCGCCTCTCATCTATATCACGGCGGCAGTGACGATCTTCTCTGGGCTCGAATACGTCCTTCGGGGAGCAAGGTCTTTCAGCGGTTGAGATCGGAGCTCTCGGTCCGAGGGAGACGGGAAAGCCAGCGGCGCAGGCTCGGCAGCAGTACCGTGTCCTGAATGGCACTGATCGCCCGGGTGTCGGTAAGGGATCCTTCACGGTAGTCGACGACGGCCTGTCCGGTATCCAGGTCCACGCAAGCCGCAGTGACGCCCTCGAGCCCCTCCAGGGCCTTCCTTACTCGATCTGCTCAGAGGCCACACAGCATTCCCTTCACGTCGAGGATCTTCCGTCGGCGTCGTGGTGAAGCCCCGTGAGGGCGATCCGAGAGAATCCGTGCTTCCGGGTTGACAAGAAGATTTTCTGGTTTCATCGCGTGCCTGCTCGAGTTGATGGTCTTTGGCAAATATGCATCTCGTATGAACTCAGTCTACGCCGGATTTCCTTCACCTGCAAGGCGAATCCGTCCGGAGAAATCGGTGTCGTGTAGGATGGGCATGAGTGCTGAAGGAACAGTCCGATGACGGCCGTCCCTGTCGTGGCCGTAGTCGGACGCCCCAATGTCGGGAAATCGACCCTTTTCAACCGTCTGGTAGGGGGGCGAAAGGCCATTATCAACGACGAGCCGGGCGTGACGAGGGACCGACACTACGCCACCGCTCGCTGGGGAGGCCGCACGTTCATCCTCGGCGACACAGGAGGGCTCGAGCCCGACGCTGGCACGGGCCTCCCTGCCTTGGTCCTCGCGCAGGTTCGGCGGGCCATCCAAGAAGCCGCCTTGATTCTCTTCGTGGTCGATGCCCGCGAGGGTGTGTCGCCACTGGATCTACAGATTGCCAAGCTGCTCCGACGAACTGCAGGGGCACGCATCGTTGTCGTGCCCAACAAGGTCGATCGGGCGGCGCAGGAGGCTTTGCTGGTGCCTGAATTCTTTCGCCTGGGGTTTGCCGAGGTTGTCCCCGTATCGGCCGAGCACGGATTCGGAGTTGCCGAGCTGGCCGATCTGATCGTCCAAGCGTTGCCACCCGGAGTCGGCGAACCCGAAAAAGTATCTGTTCGAGTGGCTGTTGCGGGTCGTCCGAACGTGGGAAAATCATCACTGGTCAATCGGATTCTCGGACAGGAGCGGGTGATTGTCAGTGAGCAGCCTGGCACCACGAGGGACGTGATCGATACGCCGTTCACCCATCAAGACAGCGAGTACATCCTGATCGACACCGCGGGCCTTCGCTCGCGCGGAAAAGTGAAATCGCCACTGGAAGGAATCAGTGCGCTCAGGACGCTGCGGGCCATCGAACGCTGTGATGTGGTGCTGATCGTCCTGGATGGGCCGGACGGGGTCACGGAACAGGACGCCAAGATCGCCTCCTACGTCCAGAAGGCCGGGTGTGGTTCGATTCTCGTGGTCAATAAGTGGGATCTCATTCCACGAGAGCCTGATGCTCAGCAGCGAGTCACCGTGGTGATCCGTGACCGTCTGAGACACCTGGACTATGCGCCGATCACCTTCGTGTCCACCCTCACCGGTTTCGGGGTCGCGGGTCTGTTCTCCCTGCTCAACGCCGTCTCGCAATCACGCTCGCGCCGGGTCCCGACCCCAGAGGTGAATACTCTCATCGGAGAGGCCGTCCGGAGGCACCCGCCGCCATCGCGTGGCAAACGACCGGTCCGCTTTCGCTACGCCACCCAGGTGGGCGGGCCGCCTCCTACCTTTCTGCTCGTTGTGAGTGACCCTCGGGGCGTGCCCGTCTCTTACCAACGGTATCTGATCAATCAACTCCGCGAGACATATGGCTTTGTTGGAACACCCATCCGTTTGGTGCTGAAAGCAAAGCGCGCTTAGGCAGCCCACTGGTCAAGCGCCATCCGCTCGCCATCACTCGATGTAGCGGTTCGGTCCGGCGTCGGCAAACGCATGATCGCGGCGCGGTGAGGAGAAGTATTTCTTGACAGCCATCTGTCGCTCATGTTAGCGTGCGCCTATCGAGAATTAGACTGGCCTTGTGCCTTGCGTTACCAGTAGACCCTGAAGGGGCACAACCTCTTCCCATGTGCCATGTGCTTGATTGGGATAGTCGGGCGCCATGCATGACGTCATGTTTCATGGGGAGACCCCCGCCGGAAACCCCTCTCCACCACAGTTACTCCTTACGTTTCCCATAGATCAATAGTGTGTTGGCATTTACATAGCCGGTCCATGGGCGTGTCGCGTCTTGGCTCGCCTGTGAAGGTTTCGGCCCGACAACGGCGCGTGGTAAAAGGAGTCCATCATGAAGAGTTTTGAGAGGCTGCAGCCACCAAGAGAGGGGCGCTCGATCGCGTTGAAAGATGGACAGTTGGTGGTCCCGGATGATCCGATCATTCCCTTCATCGAAGGGGATGGGACCGGTCGAGACATCTGGCGTGCGTCGATTCGCGTGTTCGACGCGGCGGTGAAAAAGGCGTATGGCGGCAAGCGCCGTATGGTCTGGTTCGAGGTCTATGCCGGGGAAAAGGCTTTTAATACTTTCAATAACTGGTTGCCAGACGACACGGTCGAGGCCTTCCGCACCTACCTGGTCGGCATTAAGGGACCGCTCACGACACCTGTAGGGGGCGGCATTCGAAGCCTGAACGTTGCATTACGTCAATTGCTGGACCTCTACGTCTGCCTCAGGCCGGTTCGGTATTTCCGCGGGGTGCCGAGCCCCGTGAAGCATCCCGAACTCGTCGATATGGTGATCTTTCGGGAGAACACAGAGGACATCTATGCTGGCATCGAGTGGGAAGCGGAATCGCCTGAAGCCAGGAAGATCATCGCTTTTCTTCAGACCGAGATGGCGGTGACGAAGATCCGGTTTCCGAAGACCTCGGCTATCGGGATCAAGCCTATCAGCCGAGAAGGGACTGAGCGCCTCGTCGATGCGGCGATCCAATACGCGCTCCATCATAATCGCAAGTCGGTGAATATGGTCCACAAGGGTAACATCATGAAGTTCACGGAAGGGGCCTTCCGGGATTGGGGCTATGCGCTGGGCGCCACCAAGTACCGGAATGAGACGGTCAGCATTCGGGAAAGCTGGATCCTGGACAACAAGGAGAAGAATACCAATCTGACGGTTGAGGAGAACGCCCGGGCGATCGAACCCGGCTACAAAGATATGACACC
>JACPQX010000045.1 GCA_016190255.1 Candidatus Methylomirabilis oxygeniifera
CCAAGAACGGAGAGATTGCCGCGCTCCCGTTGGTCGCTCGCAATGACCGCTCAACGCAAGTTCCCCAGTTTGCCATCATGTGAATCGAAATTAGGACAGTACCACAGCGTACGTGCTGCAAGACCCGGACGTCTTGACGTCCTCAACAACAACGCCGGCGACTCGGGGCTTCCAGCGTCATGGTTTGGGTGTGAGGACCTTCCGGAGCTGAGGTTGTACAACAACTCCGATGATCGAGAACTCTCGCCACGATGTCCATTTCATGACCGGGGACGCCATCGCGCGGACCCTATACCTCCCAGGATTCTTGATCGACACCAGTTGCGTCATCTTGTAATACTGCACGTAGGTTGACGGCCCCGGGTGCGACACCCACTGGCCGTTCACAAACCGCTGCCACTCCAGCTTGACGGCGCCGTCCGGATCGGGCTTTACAGTGGGGTTGTCTTCGAATTTCACCTCGAAACGGCCGGGGGGGAGCAGAATCGCTTGGTTCTGGCCGGGACTCACGATCCTCACAGCGGCCGTTACAGGAGGAAAAGGGGGGGAGGCGACGAGAGGCCGGGTCGCGGTGTGGGCCTGGTTTTTAGGGACCATCGAATGGAATAGTGGAAGTCGATGCCACGCGACGAGGGGTTTCAGGTCACTGTTAAGCCATTTTTCGCCCGTGCAACGGCGGGTATCAGGATACTCATTAGTAATAATAAACGGATTTCTGTCGCATCTTTCTGCCCTGGTATAGACCTTCCCTCCACCGGGGCCTATCACCTCGATCGCTTCGGACGCGTCTCCCCATTGACCCATCCATGTGAATTTCAGCGCGGCCCTGATGGTGACGGGCCAAACCCAACCACTACATGGGCCTTCAATCACGTACTCCCGGTCAGCTCCTGTCCCTTTCCAGGCCTTGATCACCGGGACGGCGTAACACAGTTGCCACCAGCTAAGATATTCGTACAACTGTCCCTCGGTATCAAGAGTCATGCTCCACGCCGGCTGTGCCACGGCAAGGAGGAACACGAGGCTCGAAAGTCCCAGGCTTACAAAAAAGCGCCAGTTCGCGCGTGTCATGGCTCACTCTCCTCTCTACAATTCACACCGATCTCAAAGAACATGTTAGTGCTTCGCCTCTGTGGTTGAATGACTTTATCAAGGATGGCCTATCATATCGTTAGACGGAGCGACTCGAAGATTATTCGAAGTGCTCTCGTGAAACCGCGGACGACCACGTTTGTCTGGCGCCGGAGTCGCAGTTTGGGTGGGGGACAACATCGATCAAGATACGGGGTGTGAGATGCCTACCAGAAGGACGGTCCACTCATATGCCAGAATCAAGGTCTTGTCAATTCAAATCGGTGAGAAGAAAAGCGTTGACAGGACAGGGGAGAGCTGGATAGCCTCCCTCTGGCTTACAAAAGGAGGCAAAACATGGAAACTTCGCGCGGTGATCTGAACATTCCGTTTCGCACCCTGTTGGGGCCCGGGCCGAGTAACGTCCACCCTCGGGTCCTCCGCGCTGCGGGGATCCCGGTGATCGGTCATCTGGATCCAAAGTTCCTCGAATTGATGGACGAGACGATGGAATTGCTCCGATTCGCCTTCCAGACGCGGAACACCATCACGCTCGCCATTCCTGGCACCGGGAGCGCCGGCATGGAGGCCGCGCTGGTCAACCTCATTGAGCCGGGGGACGGCGTCCTCGTGGGGGTCAATGGCTACTTCGGCGAGCGCCTCTCCGAGATGGCCCTACGCCATGGAGCGGAGGTCCGTCGCGTGGAGGCCCCATGGGGCCAGATCATCGAACCCGACCTGATCGAGCGGGCGCTCGCGGGACGCCGGGCGAAGCTGGTTGCCGTCGTCCATGCCGAGACCTCGACCGGGGTGCTGCAGCCGATCAAGCCGATCGCCGACGCCTGTCGTCGGCACGGCGCCCTGCTGGTCGTGGACGCCGTCACCTCCCTGGGCGGGACGCCTGTTCCGGCAGACGACTGGGGCGCGGATATCTGCTTTAGCTGCACCCAAAAGGGCTTAAGCTGTCCTCCTGGACTGGCGCCGATCACCGTAAGCGACCGCGCGGTAGCGGTCACCAACTCCAGACGTTCACCGGTCCAAAGCTGGTATCTGGACCTGAGTCTCATCACCAGGTACTGGGGCAGCGACCGGGTGTACCACCACACCGCCCCCATCACCATGCTGTATGCCCTTCGCGAGGCGCTCCGCCTTGTTCATGAAGAAGGACTTGAGGCCCGATGGCACCGCCACCATAGGCTCAGCAATGCCCTGATCGCCGGCCTGGAGGCTCTCGGGCTCCCGATCCTGGCCCCCAAGGCGCATCGGGCGCCAACGCTGACCGTGGCCCGGATTCCGGAGGGTGTCAAGGATATCGAGGTGCGGAAGGCGCTCCTCTCCGAGCACAACCTGGAGATCGGCGGCGGGTTGGGGGCGCTGAAGGGTCAGGTGTGGCGGATCGGGTTAATGGGTGAGTCGTGCAACCAGGCGAACGTGTTACTGGTGCTGTCTGTGCTGGAGACTGCGCTCGTCAGGCAGGGATGGCGTCGTGAGAAGGGGGCCGGCGTATTGGCCGCGCTGGAGGCGCTGGCTTCAACTCCCCCTCATACTGGCCATGATCGGCATATGTCATGAAAGAGGCGGAGCCGGCGTTCCTCTCGATAGGTCATCGCCCCATCGCCGCCCGCACCTTCGCGCGAAGGGCAGAGAGAGGTCAATAAACAGCCAAAAGGATCAGATCCGCAACATTCGTACCGCTGGGGCCGGTGATGATATGATCCCCGACTTTGTGGAAATAGGCGTATGAATCATTATCGGCCAGATATTTCTGCACATCAAGGCCCTGCCTGTGACCTCGCTGTCTTGTGCCGATATCGGCGATCGCCCCGGCCGTCGGTTTCGGGGTGATCCCATCTACGCCATCGGTGGCAAAGCCAACAAGCGTCATTCCGTCTTTGATGTGCAGCAAGCCCGCCAAACTCAATTCCTGCATCCTGCCCCCCTTGCCGCTGCCCCGGACATTCACCGGTGTTTCCCCGCCGGCGATGATCAGAGCGGGCTTGCTCAGCGGTTTCCCATATCGCCGAACCTGCTTGCCAACGGAGACGATGACCTTCGCCACTTCCCGGGGCTCGCCCTGGATGCTCGATGTCAGTGGCAGGACATGGTACCCCAACTGTGCACCCGCTTTTGCCGAGGCTTCAACGGCAGTGTTGGTGTTGGCGATGGTGAAATTATGGACGTGTCCTTTCCGGAACACCTCATCTGTGGACTTTGGGGTTTCTGGAATCGATCCTTTCGCCCCCGTCAGGAGCCTCGTCCGTATGCTGCTCGGCGCGCTCCGCCAGATGCCATGTCTCTTCAGGATATCGATTGCATCAGAGAATGTTGATGGGTCAGGCGCAGTCGGGCCTGACGCCTGGATATCAAAATGATCGTCGATGATATCGGACACGTAGAGGGCCACGAGTGTTGCCGGATAGGCGTACCGTGCGAATTGGCCTCCCTTGATCCCGGAGACGTGTTTCCGAACAACATTGATCTCATGGATAGTCGCGGCGGTCTTTAAAAAGAGCGAGGTGAGTGAGACCTTCTCTGGAAGGGTCACACCGTCGGCCGGAAGCGGCATCAAGGCTGAGCCACCGCCAGAGATCACCGCAATAACCAGATCATTTCTGTCGGATTTTTCCAATATCGACCGGATGGTTTTCGATCCATGCTCGCCTGCCCTGTCCGGCGTGGGATGCCGAGCCACGTTCACCTTGATACGCTTGAGCTCATTCTTCTCGGGCTTTGCCGGGATGTTGATCCATCCAGCCGTGACTCGTGACGCCAGCACCCTTTCCACGGCAAGGGCCATCTTGTAGACGGCCTTGCCTGCACCGAGAACATGGATGTTTCTGTACCGAGAAAGGTCCAGCGTCAACTGGTCGGCGATGATCAGGTGATCGCCCCGGCGATTTAAATTGTTTGTCGTCAAGGTAAACGGATCAATGGCCTGCAGCACATGTTCCAGAACAGCCAAACAGTCACGCCGTGCCTTCTTGGCCTGAGCTGTGATGCCGTTGGAAATAATTCGTTCGTTATGCAGGATCATCGGCGCCCTTTCAACAGATGCACGTACGGCTCAGTGAAGAAATTCCTGCCTCGAGGCTGTCACCGGTGCATCGCGAGATAACGTGTTGCCGTGCCCGTGTCAAGCAGGCGTTTAGGCTCGCCGACCCTGTTTCCTGAGCAGATCGAGCAGGATCCCCTCACGAAGACCATCATCGCTGACCCGCAGCTCGTTGTACCCGTGTCGCTCCATCGAGACGGCGAGAACGGCAGCCCCGGCCAGAATGATGTCGGCGCGTCCCGATTCAAGGCCCGGAACTCCCCGTCGTTCCCGAAGGGGCAACGCCGCCAGGCGATCGAGGAATTCTCTGACGCGTGCCAGACGCAGACAATGCCCTTGGACCTTCTGCCGGTCATAGGTGACGAGCGCGAGATCAATGGCAGCGAGCGTCGTCACGGTTCCGGCGGTCCCGACGAGCTGGGCCTCTTCGAGGCCGGGCAATTCGCCTCGAAGCCGATCGATCCTGGCTCCCACAACCTCTTCGAGCTGACGCTGCTCATCAACGGTTGGAGGATCGTTCACGAGATATCTTTCGGTCAGCTTCACGACTCCAAGACCGGTGCTGACGACCGCCTCGATCACGTCCCCCTTGGCCAGAATGAACTCAGTGCTCCCCCCGCCAATGTCGATGGCCAGGACCCGCCGCAACCCAAGGCGGAGCCCGTGCCGGATACCAAGCAGCGTGAGGCGCGCCTCCTCCCCGCCATCGATGACCCGGAGGGCCAAACCGACCTCCCGCCCGACCTCAGCGACGAACTCCTCACCGTTCCTGGCCTCCCGCACCGCGCTCGTGCAGACGGCCGCAACCTCCACGGCCTTGAAGGACCGGGCTAGATCGGCGAACCTTCTGAGTACAGTCAGGCTTCGTCGCCGCGGCGCATCCTGCAGCAGGCGGGTTGGCATCAATCCCTCGCCGAGGCGGGTGATCTCCTGCTCCTCATGGAGGGTCGTGAAGTCATCGGGACCGACCGCGTCGGCGACGAGGAGGCGGAGCGTATTGGTGCCGATGTCTATGGCCGCATGGACCGCCATTCAGCCCTCGGTACGTATCGTCTTGCTTGCGGGATGAAGCCGGCGGACCAGGTCGGGGTCCGGGCGAACGACAAGGGTCTTCTCCTGCGACAGAAGCACCACTCCGGGTGCGGCGGCCTTCGGCTTCCTCAGGTACTTTCGCAGGACGTAGTCCACAGGAGCCTTGACCTGCCCGCGAGCCCGGCTGTAGTACGCAGCGATCTGCGCGGCCTCTCGCAGAGTGCGAGGCGGGGGGACCTTGCCCTTCTCCAAACGAACGAGAACATGTGAGCCAGGCACTCCTTGAGCATGGAGCCACAGATCGTGAGATCGGGCAAGCCGCCAGGTCAGCCGGTCGTTTCCGGGTCCGCTTTTGCCGACAAGGATCGGTAGGCCGTCCGACGAGCGAAAGGCGCGCGGCTCGGGACCTTCCGCTGCAGAAGCCGACGATCGCGCCCGTTCACGTGCGGGTAAGCGTCTGGCCAGCGGGACTAACGCGGCCTCGATCCGCTGCAACTCGCCGAGCCTCTTCGCGCCTCCTGCCTCGATGGTCAGGCTTCGCAGCTTGGTCAGACGGCCCTTTGCCTCGGCGAGGCGTCCCTTTACGATCTCCGCCCCACGCTTCGCCTTGCGGTGCAGCGTGAAATAACGCTTGGCATTCTCCTCCGCCGACCGCGCCTCGTCCAACTCGATCTCGAGCGATCCCGGGGTCGGGGTCGTGTAGTCGGGAAGCTCGATCAGCCGCTGTCCACGCCGGATGAGGGCGCGGTTGGCGAGCAGAAGCTGCCCCTTCCGTGCATGAAGATCGGCGTCCTCGTAGATAGCGGCGTTATCGACAAGCTTGGCCGAGAGCCGCTCCGCCCTGGCGATCTCTCCCCTCAATCGACGCAGCACACTGGCCCGCAGCGCCTCGCGCCGGGCACCCATCTCGCGGCCTTCATGATAGGCCGCGACCGCCTCGGACATGGTGTCGTATGCGACTTGCCGATCCGCCGGGACCGTGGCCAGGCGGAAGGCTGAGAGTCCGATCGGCTGCCCATCGTCTCCGATGAGCAGTCGCGGTTCGAAGAGACCGTCGCTCACTCTACCGATCAACTCGCGAAACGGCCCCCAGAGAGAGCGTGCCTGTCCGTCCGGCGCCGCCGGTAGTGACAGCTCTGCGCGGGTGACCAGCTCCCGCGCCATCAGTGGACCCAGCCCTGCGAAGCAGGTCATCAGCACGCCTGCCGGTTCATTCCCGGCTTCGACGCGAGGCCGGACGAGCTCGTGAAACTCCCCCTCTCCGACCGACCTCGGATCAACCCGACCCTGGTCCAGTTCGGGACGATAGAGACCGCCCGACTCAAGGACCGGATCGCCTGCGCGTCCGGAGGAGGCACGAAGGCGGGCGACCACCATCGCCGAGGAACGATCCACAAGCACAAGGTTCCCTCGCGGGCCACGCATCTCCGCATAGAGCGTCATGGCCGTCCCCGACGCAGAGCCCCTCGTGAGGTGCACCGCCACGATTCGATCCAGGCCGACCTGATCGATCGTCTCCACCAGCGCCCCCTTTGTTCTCGAACCCACCAGATCGGCGAATCTGGACGGGACCTGAGCGCGATCGGACACAACGGATAAAGCCTCAACCCGTGGGCTGCCGGGCTTGACGGAAAGCAAGAGGGCTGCCGGCCCGGCTCCTCGCCGAAACACCAGAAGCAGACTCCAGCGATCCGGTTGCACGACACGACCGATCTTTACCCCCTGAAGGACCGGCTGCACCTCCCGAATCGCTGCATGCAGACACAAGGCGTCCATGGAACGCAACTATACTGAAGGCGGCTCATCATGTAAAGGGCCGCGCAGGTGGCGATTGCAGTCCTTATGCGCCACCACGAGCGTGGTGGGATCCGGGGCACACCGCCCCGTCAGCGGTTGGGCCTGCCGGGTCCCTTCCAGCTCTCCCCTACGGCAGTTGCCGTATAGACAGTGGGTGAGGAGATGGCGGATAGTCAAGGTGGGGTGGATCCAGGCGCAATGGTCACATAGAGGTGATGGAAGAGAGGAGGGCAACATGAAACACGAGCGGACAAAGATGAAGAGATTGAACCTCTCATGGTGGATGGCCGTCGGCGCCACGGCATCCACAGTCCTGTTCGGCTCAGCTCCTATGCTTGTGGCCCCTCGACCCGCCCATGCGCTGCATGGGGCTGCTGGCGACTGTCCCCATGTTCATGACGTGTTTGACGAATCCTTCAGCGTCTGCATAAGCAGGAGCCTGGGTAAGAAGTGCGAGATCAGCGGCGCCGAAGGGTTGTGCCAGCACGAAATCATCGATGTCCCGCCCAGGCCGCCTGGGGGTCCGCCTGTGCCGACCCGAGGGACCAACTGCATCTGCGTCAGGGAGAAAGACAGGGTCCAGGCGCTCCAGATCGACCGGATGTACGATGCGACGAAAGCCGCCGTGATGTTCAGCCCCGTCCTGTCGGCTATCGGACCGTCCGCCGCCTGCAGCCAGCTCGGCACGCTGCTCGATGATATCCTCCGAGCCAAGACGGGGATTCTGGGGCGAGGCCCGGTTCAGTTCTACGATCGCCAGGCCCTCAAGCAGGTGGACTTCGTGATTGCCAACTACCAGATGTTGAACAGCTTTGCGACCAGTTGCAGCATAAGCGATCTGCCTTCCGTCTCAGCGGTGATGAGCGCCCTCCAAGCCATCAAGCTCCAGATCAGCGGGAGCTTCGGTGGCTTGCTACCAGCGGAGGACTAGCGAGGCCGGCAGGGGGAGAGTCCCGGCATACTCCTCCTAGTCGCATTGGCGTAGAAGCGCGAGGGCTTGGAGCGCAGCCGCCGTTCGCGTCTCGACTCCAAGCTTCTGGAAGACACGTTCGAGGTGCTTGCTGACGGTGCGGCGGCGCATGCTCAGGATCTGGCCGATCTCGGCGTTCGTCTTTCCCTCGGCAACCCAGGCGAGCACCTCGGACTCTCTCCGCGTAAACCCATGCGGCTCAAGCAGGCGCGGCACGACAGTCGTCAGCTCTTCTTCCAGGAGGAGCAACAACCGATCCGGCTCCGAAACCAGCCGGATCAGCAGCCGTCGATCGTCCCGTGCCACCACGAAGGGGGTCCGAGCCCGAGGCGCATCACCGGTCGAGGCCAGACAGGCCTCCTGCTGCTTCAACCACACACGCAGCATCTCCGGGAGGCGCTCGCCCGACCACGACCGGCCCTCGAAGTAGCCCGTCATCCAATGGCGGGCCGACCGGGTCGCGAATCGAACCCTCCCCTCTCGCGAGACGACAATGAGTCCTCGACCGAGGGAGTCCACCCCTTCACCTAGCGTCGCCAGAAGCGCCGCCAGTTCCGTCATCGCCTCGGCGTTCCGATAAGCCTGAATGAGATGAGGCCGGAGAAGGTTCAGGACGAGCCGGTCCCGCTCAGTGAAGTCGCGATGGTCACGGTTGACTGAGATCCCGACCACGAGCGGTTGCGGGGTGGGCAGGGTGATCACCATCTGGTAGTCGCCCCCGTCGAAGCGCCGGAAGAACTCAGTATAGAGCCCCAGCCGATGGAACTGCCGCTGGGTGAGGAAGTCCGAGATCTTCCGCGCGCTGCCGTCGCGCGATCGTTCGTAGTGGGCGATGAGGGGGTGGTCGGCCATGTGCTGCTGGAAGATCTCTCGCCCCTCCGGGAAGACCCCCGCCAGCGGCGGCCCCTCGCGCCAGACGATGCGGCGTTGACGGGGGTTGATCTCGTTGTATGCGGTGAGGTCGGATCGGACGAGCTTCGGAAGCTGCCGGAGGACATACTCGACCAGGCCGTCCAGGTCATGGACCGCGTAGACCCCCTCGAGGAAGGCAAGGAGACCCCTCAGATCCCGAGCCGTCAGCCGCTCCATCTGCTCCTCCAGCGGGATACGACAAATGCCGTATAGACTTTAGGCGAACCGGCAAGCTAGAGTCAAGCCGCGAATGAGAGGGGCTGCCTGGGCTGTGCAGAACCCGCCCTGCTCCTAGTGCTTCGGAGTCGGCGCCGGGTATTATGGCCGGTCGGCGGATGACGTGAAACTCCAGCCGGGAGAAACATCAGTCTTCAACATCCCCGGAGATGTTCAAGATCATCTACGGCATCGGCTTCGTGGACCCGTAGTCAGGCCAAGCTTCGCGAAAGCGCGGCGGCTCTGGATCAGGCATTCACCCGCGCCCCGTCCGGCGCATGCTGCCGCGGCGGGAATACGTGGGTCATGTGCGCTGCGTCCCCTTTGATGAACCAGATCACCCGGGGTCAAATCTATGGAGGTCCCATGAAACGCTACGTTAATCTCGCCCTGCTCGCCTTGACACCCGCCATGGTGGCTTTCCTTGTTTGCTCGGCAACGACAGCCGCGGCAAAGCCCTTGGTAGTGGGCATTGCTCAGCACGGGGAGAACGTGCTGGAACTCGTCGGGCGAAGCGATCAGGACGGAAACAATGTGACGCACTACGGCTATCTCACCCGCATACAGGGTCTGCCGGACGAGATGTTGTTCTCGCATCCCTCCATTCGAACGGAGGCGACGGCACGGTTCACCTTCTTCGCCACGACGGCACTGACGGCACGCCACGTGCTCGGCAATATCATTGCCACCGCTGCTCTGGGGACACTGACCATCTACTTCAATGAGACGCCAAGCGGCGATTTCGGCAATCCTGGCTCCTTCGCAGCGGGGACGCCCATTGCCACCTTCTCGGCGCGCTTCCATAATGTCCTGAATACCCAGGCACTCAATGCGGGCATCAACTCGGCCGTTGCCGACCTGATTCAACTCGGCGGTGATTCCTTCATGCTGGATGGAGTGCGATACCGCTTGGGGCAACGTCATGTGCGGGAACGTCTCTCGGCCCACGGTCAGGCAACACGGACCCAAGTTGACCCGCCTCAATCGTTCTTTCTCTGGGGCGGCAATGTCGTAATCATCAAGCCATGACCGAGGATGGGGCCGGCCGGACATCCTCTGGGCTGGCCAGGACGGACGCCCTTGCCGCCCAGTTGATCGCGCGGGCGGCGCCCCTTGTGTTCAGCGTGGCACAATCCCCTGCGGAACGTGAGGCGGTGTACCGCCTGCGGTACTCCATCGTGGTCGAGAAGGGCTGGGCCAGGCCAGAGGACCTCCCTGACGGCGTCGAACGAGATGCCTACGATGACACGGCAGTCCAGATCGTGGCATGGGATGCCGATGAGCTTGCCGCGACCGCCCGTCTGGTGCCACCGGTCCCGGGACACCCGTTGCCCACGGAGGAGACCTTTGGCCTGAAAATCGAGTCACGGACGCACCTGATGGATGTCGGCCGGACCTGTGTTGCACCAGCCTACAGGGATCCACAGCATCGGGTCTTGGCGGGGCTTCTGGGTCGAACCTGGATCGAGCTGCGAGCCGGCGGCTGCACCGAGGCCTGCGGCATAGTTGCCCCTGCAGTCGTGCGAATGTGCCGAGGCATGGGCTTCCATGTGGTGATCCTTGGCGCCCCCCGCCTGGTCTGGGGTGAGGAGCGTTCCCCCGTCCTGATACGGCCGGCAGAGTCGCCCGAAGCCCTAACCCGAAGGATCGGAATGAGGGGGAGTGCGGCCGATCACGGGGGGCTTTCAGGACAATCACACATTGGAAATGTGGTGACATCATCAGCGTCGAAAAAATGCTTGACGATCCAGAAATAAGTGTATATACTCCCATCATGCGGGATCGAGAGAAGCAGGCGGAGTTCGCGAAATCGAAAGGCGCTGAGTGCGTGTGCGGAAACCTCCGCAAGGCGGCTCGTGCGGTTACCCAGTTGTACGACGACGCGCTACGCCCGGCCGGTCTTCGCGTCACGCAGTTCAGCATCCTGGGAGCGACGATGGCGATGGAACCGGTTACCGTGACCCGACTGGCAAAGGCGACGGTGACCGACCGAACGACGCTGACGCGAAACCTCAAGCTGCTCGAGCAGGAGAGCCTCATCCGAATCGGCCCAGGGAGCGACCGGCGCGAGCGCGAGGTGACCCTTACCGATCGAGGACGGCAGGCCATGGCCAAGGCATACCCGCTCTGGGAAGATGCGCAGATCCACATCCTCAAAGGCTTGGGTAAGGAACGGTGGACAACACTACGGGAAGGTTTGACGGCAGCGGTCTCACTTACCCGAGGCGCGTGACCGTTCATTTTTTTATACTGTTCTGTGTATATACACCATACTTGGGAACGCCATTAGGAGGCTTCAAGGCAGCTCACCTGATGCGATCAGCGACAGAAGAAAGGAGACGGCACCCGTGGCGAAGATGCTGGACTTGATCCGACAATCGATGCGAGGCGAGGCGCCACCGCCCCCCGTGGCCACCCTCATCGGCTTCAGGCTCACCGAGGTTGAGCCCGGTCGCGCCGTCATCGAATTCGACGCGACCGAGCGCCACGCCAATCCGATGGGCACGCTTCATGGCGGCGTTCTCTGCGACATCGCCGATGCCGCAATGGGCACGGCCTACGCCAGCACGCTTGCGGAAGGGGAAACCTACACGACGCTGGAGCTGAAGATCAACTTCCTCAAGCCGGTCTGGAACGCGAAGCTCCTGGCGGTAGGCAGAGTCGTCAAGGGTGGCCGGACCGTAGGCCTGGTGGAGTGCGATGTCATGGACGAGAAACAGAGTCTGGTCGCCAGGGCGACGAGCACCTGCATGACGCTCCGTGACGCCCAGGCCCGAGGCCGGTAAAAGAATGAGAGAGGAGGCAGCAATGACCAAGACAATCCATGTTACCGATCGCACCTTCGACACTGAGGTGCTCAGGTCGGAGATCCCGGTTCTTACCGACTTCTGGGCGGCGTGGTGCGGCCCGTGCAAAACGGTTGCGCCCATCTTGGAGGAGATCGCCGAGGAGTACGATGGTGAACTCAAGATCGCCAAGCTGGACGTGGATGAAAATGCCGAGGCGGCGAGGCGGTATGGCGTGAGAAGCATTCCCACCTTGATTCTATTCATGCATGGGCAATCGGTCGAACGGTTGGTGGGAGCAATGCCAAAGGAGCATCTGCTGTCGCGCATTCGTCCGCACCTCGAGCACACCTATCCGGGCGCCAACTGAAGCGTCTTCCGGGATAGACTGGGGGATGTCATGGCAAGGCTAAGCGAACACCCGACGGTGAAGCGATTCTACGAAGGCACGAGCGTTCTCCCCGATGCGGGATCATCATCCACACTCGACGCCGGGTGGCTGCGCACGCTCTGTCTCGAAGCCGGGGCGGATGATGTCGGCTTCATCGAGATCGACCGTCCGGAGATCGCCGACCAGCACCGGGACATCCTGGCAGCGTTTCCCCGCACCAAGACTCTCGTGAGTCTTATCTGTCGGATGAACCGCGAGCCAATCCGCAGCCCGGCACGCTCCGTAGCGAACCTTGAGTTTCACCACTCGGGCGACCGTGTCAATGAGGTGGCCCGCAAGATCGTGGCGACGCTCGAACGTCGGGGAATCCGGGCACTCAACCCGGCGATGGGCTTCCCCATGGAGATGGATCGCTTCCCCGGCAGGGTGTGGGTCGTCTCCCACAAGCCGGTGGCGGTCGCCGCCGGTCTTGGTCAGATGGGGATCCATCGCAATGTCATTCATCCAAAGTTCGGAAGCTTCATCCTTCTCGGGACTATCCTCCTCGATGCAAAGGTGACCGCTTACGGCCGCTCGATCGACTACAATCCATGCGTGGAGTGCAAGCTGTGCGTCTCCGCGTGCCCGGTAGGCGCCATCGAACCCGACGGCTATTTCAACTTTTCGGCGTGCTACACGCACAACTACCGGGAGTTCATGGGGGGATTCACGGACTGGGTCGAGCAGATCGCCGACAGCGAGAGCGCTTCAGCGTACCGGCGGAAGGTGACCGATCCCGAATCGGTCTCGATGTGGCAGAGCCTCTCGTTCGGGGCCAACTACAAATCCGCCTATTGCCTGGCCGTCTGCCCCGCCGGTGAACACGTGATCGGACCATTCCTTACGGATCGGAAGGCATTCTTGAGCGAAGTCGTCAAGCCTCTGCAACAGAAGGTCGAGACGGTCTACGTCGTTCCCGGTTCGGACGCCGAAGGCTACGTGCCGCGCCGTTTTCCCCACAAGAGAACGAAGCGGGTGTCGAATGGGGTTCGCCCCCGCTCGATCCGAGGATTTCTGAATACGATTCCCCTCGCGTTTCAACGAAATCAGGCCGAAAATCTCGACGCCATCTACCACTTTACGTTTACCGGAGAAGAGGAAGCCAAGGCGACGATCCATATTCGAAAACAGAGCCTTGAGGTGAACGACGGGCATATCGGGGCTGCTGACATTCACATTACGGCCGACAGCCGTACCTGGCTTGGATTTTTGGCGAAGGAAAAGAGCATCGTCTGGGCGATCCTCCGACGCAAGATCCGCATCAAAGGATCCCCTCGACTGCTTCTGGCATTCGGCACGTGCTTCCCGTCATAGCGGGCTAACTCACGCCACCCTCACCTCAGGAAGGGGTGAGGCTGAGGAAAGGGTGGGGACATGAGGAGAAGATGGACGATGGTAGCGATCATCTTTGCAAGTCTATTGGTTGTTCCAGTCGGCCTCTCGTACGTAGTGGAGGGATTACGCTCTGCTCCTGCCCCGCCTGCGACGCTGAGCTGGGCGCCGGACATTCCCATCAGATACGTGAAGGTGAATGGCATCACTCTCCGCTACGTGAAGGTCGGCCAGGGGCCGCCGCTGGTGTTGCTCCATACGCTCCGCACACAGCTCGACATGTACCAGAAGGTTATTCCCGAGCTCTCCCAACGCTTCGAGATCTACGCGCTGGATTACCCGGGGCACGGCTTCTCCGACATCCCGCAGGCAGAATATGGGCCTGAAATCTTCATCAACTCCATCTCGGGTTTCCTTGATCACCTGGGCATTGAACACGCGACTGTGGCGGGAGAGTCGATCGGCGGGACCATCTCGCTCATGCTGGCTGCCCGGCACAATCCTCGCGTTCAGCGCGTGATCGCCGTCAATCCCTACGACTACGACGCGGGTCGCGGTCTTCGAAGAAGCTCAGCGGTGGCCAACGTCATCTTTGGACTGAATGACGTGCCCGTCCTTGGTGGAACGGTCACGCGACTTCGCCAGTACAGCATATTCAAGAAGGTCATGGAGGGTGGGGTCTTCCATAACAACGCCCTTCCACCTGCCCTGCTCCGCGAGATGTACGATGTCGGCAACCGCCCGTATCACCATCAAGCGTTCATGTCCCTCGTCGCCCATTGGGCGGACTGGGAGAAGGCGCAAGCGGAGTACAAGCAGATTGACGTTCCTGTGTTGTTGGTCTATGGCGATCACGATTGGTCTCGCCCCGAGGAACGGGAGGCCAATCAGCGAGCGATTCCGGGAGCGAAAATGACGATTGTGAAAGACGCGGGCCACTTCCTGTCGCTCGACGCCCCTGAAGCCCTGATTCAGCTTATTCAGGACGTTACGCCTCGTCCAGTCCCGCCGGGGAGGAAGGGGCCAGCGAGACGGAACGAATAAAATTGACGTTACTCCGTCTAATGTGTAGGTGAAAGTGGGCGGAGACATATAGAGGAAGGATTATCAAGTACCATGATGGACACGGACCGGTAATGGTGCTAGGCTCCAAAGGCTGGGTGGTCTCTGTCTCAGGAGGTGAAACCATGAATCGCTCAGACGCGAGCTTTTTCTCACGCCAAGGCGGCGGCGCGCGTGGTGCCAAGCGCGACTCAGCGGCAAACAGAGAGAGGGTTAATCGCGTTGGCTCTCTCGTCGCTGTTCTCTCCCTGGCGGCCTGCATGATGGTCCTGGCGGGACCGGAGCTTGCCCAAGGCGATCCAATCATCAACGCCGCGGCCGACAGGCTCAACACAATAACCCCGCAAGCCGTCCCACAGCAGACGATCCGCATCGGCACATATGATGGTTCGACGAAAAAGTTCACGTGGAATCTGCCGGAAGAGTGTCCGCAAAATGTCCCGGCTTTCAAATGCGAGGAGCAGGGCGGGCCCGTGAAGTACGACCAC
>JACPQX010000041.1 GCA_016190255.1 Candidatus Methylomirabilis oxygeniifera
ACTGAGCGCAAGTGCCTCCTGGGCGTTCCTCTGAGCCATCTGGACCAGTCGCGCCTTCCGCCCCCGCTGGGGCACCAGCAACTCCGCGTGGCGGTTCGCCCGCGATGCCAGCCACGCCGCGATGAGCGTGGCATCGTCCGGAGGATGGGACAACAGGATCTCCTTGGGGATGTCCCGCGTGCCGACGTAGAACTGCTTGAGAAGGGAGGCCAGAAGGCCGCTCGGGGTCTCGGCGCCCAGCTCGAAGGTGAACGTCTCGCGGCCGATGAGCCGGCCGCGCCGGATCAGGAAGAGCTGGACCTGGGCCTCGCGCCCCTCGTGGGCCAGCCCGAAGACATCCAGGTCCTCGCCCCGTGGCGAGATCACCTTCTGCCGCTCGAACACCTGGCGCAGCGAGGCGATCTGATCGCGATACTTCGCCGCGCGCTCGAACTCCAACGTCTCGGCCGCCTGATTCATCCGTTCCTTGAGTCGCTTGGTGAGTTCCTGATCTTTTCCATCCAGGAGCAGCCGCGCCTGGTCCACCAGCTCGCTGTACTCCTTCCGACCGATCAGCCCCTCGCACGGACCCAGGCAGCGCCCGAGATGGTACTCCAGGCACAGCTTCCTTCCCTCGATCATCCGGCACTTCCTGAGCGGAATCGTTTTGTTGACGAGGGCCAATACGTCCCACATCGCGGTGGAAGGGACATACGGGCCGTAGTAGAGCGCGCCATCGTCCTTGATTCGGCGTACGACCTGCACCCAGGGGAACGGGTCGTTCGGGTCGAGCCTCAGGAACGGGTAGTGTTTGTCATCCTTCAGGACGATGTTGTATCGGGGCCTGTGATTCTTGATCAGGTTGCTCTCCAGAATCAGGGCCTCCAGCTCGTTCTCCGTCAGGATGAACTCGAAATCGGCGATCTGATCGATCATGGGGCCGATCTGAAACCGCTCGGCCTCCCCCGGGGAATCCACGAAATAGGAGCTGACGCGCTTTTTCAGGGACAGCGCCTTGCCGATATAGAGCACATGCCCGCGCTTGTCCCGGAAGAGGTAGACGCCCGGCGCATCCGGGAGACCCTTGGCTTTTTCCTGGAGCCGATCGTTTTGTCGCACCATACCTGGAAGATGTCACAGTAGCGGGAGGTTGTCAAGGCGAGCCCCAGATGCCGATCCGCGGGGCATCGTGTCAGGATCACTTGACAATGGCGCGCGGAGGGGGTAGGCTGCTGCTCTATTCTCGGTTCTCTCGGCATCTACCCATCGGCTTCCGCCGCGAGGGACCCGTGGCTTGTGGCGTGTGCTGGCATCCGGCGTCGGCCCGGGTGCTCAATCAGGGGAGCAATCGCGGCAAGGAGGTTAGGGATGCCCGGAAGATTCCAGCCATACCGGGGGGAAAAACGACGAAAGGAAGCGGCGCGGAAAGCCAGGAAAGAGGAAAAGCTGAAAAGGAAACAAGACAGGAAGGGGAGCGGTCCGCCGATCGAGGGGATCGAGCCGGAAGAGCCAGAAGAGCCAGAAGAGCCAGAATCAGAGCCCGGCTCCCCTTCCGCCGAGAATCCCCCCGCTCGCCCTGCCTCATAACGCGCGTCGGCTGGACCTGCAAAGCCGGGGGGCATTCGCGAGATCTCGCCCACACCGATCGTGCCTATCCGTTCAGGTCCGACTGCCCGCTACCCCACAGATGCCGACCTCTGGCTCCTGGTGAGCCTGGCCCGCTTCCTGTCATGCCTGTCTAGTACCTTCTTGCGAAGACGTAGGCTCTTCGGCGTGACCTCAAGTAGTTCGTCTTCTGCCAGATACTCGACGCAGTCGTCGAGGCTCATCTGCCGCGGCGGACTCAGGCGGACCGCGATGTCGGAAGTCGAGGAGCGTATGTTCGTCAGGTGCTTTCGCTTCGCGACGTTCACCTGCATGTCCTGCTCCTTGGCCGCCTCTCCCACAACCATCCCTTCATAGACCTCTGCCCCCGGGCCCATAAAGAGGGTCCCGCTCCCCTCGGCATTCGCCAGGCCGTAGGCCGTCGCCACCCCCGGCTCCCACGCGATGAGCGACCCGCGGTCGCGCCCACGGATTTCCCCGACCATCGGGGCGTATCCATGAAATAGGCTGTTCAGGAGCCCGGTCCCCCTGGTTGCGGTGAGGAACGCCTGCCGAAATCCCAGCAAACCCCGGGTGGGGACGATGTACTCGTGATATACGATCCTCTGTTCGCCCGTGCGCATATCGACCAAGCGCCCCCGGCGCTGGCCCAGCATCTCCACGACCAGCCCTGCGTGTTCCTCGGGCACCTCGATGCTCACCCGCTCGAATGGCTCCAACTGGCCCCCGGTCTGGGCGTCGGTCTGAAAGATGACCTCGGGCTTCGAGACCTGGAATTCATGCCCCTCACGCCGCATCGTCTCGATCAGCACGACCAGGTGCAGCTCGCCTCGCCCGGCGACAAGAAAGTTATCCGGGCTCTCCGTGTCGTACACCCTGAGACTCACATTATGCTCAAGTTCCTTATAGAGGCGCTCCCGGAGGGCGCGACTCGAACTCCATTGCCCCTCGCGCCCGGCGATGGGGCTGGTGTTCACGCCGAAGGTCATCTGGACGGTCGGCTCGTCCACCCGGATCGGCGGCAGGGCCCGAGGAGCGTCCTTATCGGCAATGGTCTCCCCGATCCCGACCTCTCCCAGGCCGGCCACTGCCACGATCTCGCCGGCCTCGGCCTTCTCGACTTCGATTCGATCGAGGCCCTGATGCACAAAGATCTGCGCCACCTTGTCGGGGTGGATGGTTCCGTCCGTGGCGATGCGGACGACCTCCTGGGCCCGCTGCAACCGTCCAGCGAAAATGCGGCCGATGGCGATCCGCCCCTTGTAGTCGTCGTATGCCAGAAGGTTTACCAGCATCTGGGTTGGTCCATCCGGCTCCACCTTGGGGGGAGGCAGGGAGCTGAGGATGGTCTCGAACAGAGGCTGAAGGTCTGGCACAAGCGCCGTTGGCATGTAGCCAGCCTGCCCCGTGCGGGCGTCCGTATAGACGATCGGAAAATCGGACTGCTCTTCCGTTGCGCCAAGGTCGATGAAAAGATCGAATGTCGCGTTGGCGGCGTAATCGGCTCTGGCGTTGGCGCGGTCAACCTTGTTGATGACCACGACGACCCTGTGCCCCAATTCCAGGGCCTTCCGGAGGACGAAACGAGTCTGGGGCATCGGCCCTTCCACCGCGTCCACCAGAAGCAACACCCCGTCCACCATGTTCAAGACCCGCTCGACCTCCCCGCCGAAGTCGGCGTGTCCTGGCGTATCGACGATATTGATCTTGACGTTCCTGTAGGTCACTGCGGTGTTCTTGGCCAGGATGGTGATGCCACGCTCTCGTTCGAGCGGGTTGGAGTCCATGACCCGTTCCATCACGACCTGATTGTCCCTGAAGATATGGCTCTGCTTTAGCATGGCATCCACGAGCGTGGTCTTGCCGTGGTCCACATGCGCGATGATTGCCAGATTCCTCAGATCGGTGCGCTGCTGCGACATAGTTCCTTTTCGACAATGGCCTCAGGTTGGCCAGACACGGTAGTGTGCAGAAGCCGGCCGCGATGGCCGCAGGATTGTTCCCAAGGGGAGAAACCCATCAGGAGAGAATCGAGAAGGATCAGGGGCCGGAGTAACACCTGTGACGGGCCAGCGACTGAATCACCTCACATGGAAAGCTTACAGCAACGGAACGAAAACGTCAAACAGATTCCTGATCCCAAGAACAGAGATAGGCTTACGAATGGCCTGGATTATCTGTCATTGCGAGCACCCGAAGGGTGCGTGGCAATCCGACACGCAGTGTCGTTGCGAGGCGAAGCCGAGGCAATCCCCGAGATTCCTCGCGGAGTTTACACTGAGCGAAGCGAACGTGCTCGGAATGACCCTTCGGCTCGGCTC
>JACPQX010000003.1 GCA_016190255.1 Candidatus Methylomirabilis oxygeniifera
AGCCAGTAGAGCGAGGCATCCGGGTCGCTGCCCCGCAGGCTCTTGTGCAGGGCCGAGATCAGACTGTAGTGCTCCTCTCCTGCTTTGTCGTACAGGAGCGCCCGACGTTGTCCCGCCTCTTGAGCGAGACTCAGGGTGAGCCTCCGGTTACCCTCGGGCTCCCGGCACGCCAACTGAGCCGCCAACTCCAGCGTGTTCAGCGCCGCGCGCGCGTCGCCGGAACTGAACCTGGCGATGAAGTAAAGCGACTCCTCGTCTGCTTCTATGGCCAGGCGACCGAGGCCCCGCTCGTGATCGCCGAGTGCGCGCCGCAGAACGAGAACCACCTCATCCTCGGCCAGAGGCTGAAGCGTTAGGACCTTCGCCCGGGATAGCAGGGGGGCGATGACCTCAAACGACGGGTTCTCGGTCGTGGCGCCGATCAACACGATCGTGCCACGTTCCACGTGCGGCAGGAAGGCGTCCTGCTGGGCCTTGTTGAAACGGTGGATCTCATCGATGAAGAGAAGGGTCCGCGTCCCATGGGCCCGCTCTCGTTCGGCGCGAGCGATCACCTCCCTGATCTCCTTGATCCCGGAGGTAACCGCCGAGAACGGGACGAAGGTCGCCTTGACCCGCTCCGCCAGCAGGAACGCGAGGGTGGTCTTCCCGGAGCCCGGCGGCCCCCAGAGGATCAGCGAAGGCAGGTCTCCAGTCTCCAGGGCGGCGCGGAGGATCTTTCCCTCTCCAAGCAGATGCTCCTGTCCCACGAACTCTTTCAGGCTCTGGGGACGCATCCGATCGGCCAGAGGGGCGGGCAGCGTCTCACCGGGGACAGGCGATCTACCGAACAGGTCTGAAGTCCTGTTGATCTCCGGCTCTTTCATCAGGGGGCCTCACCTGCCGTCGTTGACTCGTCTTCTTCCACCTCGTCGCGTCGGCTGTCAATTGCTCTCTCTGACCTCCTCTCGCGGGGCCTCAGGGTGCAAATACAGAAAACGTTGGGACATCCGGTAGCGCGATCTGGAATGTTCCCGCGCAATCCGTGACCAGGTAGGTCCATCGAAACGCGCCAGGACCAAGGGGCATGGACGCGACGGACGCGAAATCTTTGAAGAGGGCTCGGTACTTCGTTCCAAGACTCGTCGTGAAGGCCGAGGAAGGGAACGCGAGAAGGAGCCTTCCTTCAAGGTTGAACACCAAGAGCTGGACAGACGCCGGTGCCACCCCGACACATGCGGGATTTGGATCGTAGTAGATGGCCTCAAAGATGATAGAATCGGTCGTCAGGAAGGTCCGCTGTCGAGACAGCGAAGGCGTCCCAGTGTGAGTAAAACCCTCCATGATTTGGGCGACATTTGCCGAGCCGGTGGGATCGGCCCACGCCGAGCCGGCCAGCAACACCACGATCACCAGACAAGAGCCGACCCGTTTCATCCAGCGTTTGCGGTCCATTTCTTCCCTCCTTGCCCCGCCGGGGGCTGCTTTAGGCCTCAGATATACTCGCGTGGCATGGGCACCGAGGTATAACGCGGCGACGGGTCGGCGGCCGATCAGGCCACCACCGGAAGCTCCGCGAGGACCCGCCGGGCAGCGGCCGCCGGATCGGCTGCCGTCGTGATCGGCCGGCCAATGACAATGTAATCGGCGCCCGCCGCGGCCGCCTCCCTGGGGGTCATGACTCGAAGCTGGTCATCGGCCGGAGCCCATTCCGGGCGAACTCCAGGGGTAACGATCAGCATCGATGGTCCGACGGCGGCTCTCAGAGGGGCGATCTCGTGGGTGGAGGCGACGATCCCGTCCATCCCCGCCTCGCGCGCCAGGGAGGCAAGGCGAATGACATGCGCTTGAAGGCCAAGCCCGCTGCCGATCGCCTCCTCGTATCCGTGCGGGTCCAAGCTGGTGAGGATCGTCACCGCCAAAAGCCGCATCGAGGAGCCGCTTTGTGTCACCGCCTCCTTTGCCGCCTGCAGCATCTGCCTGCCCCCGGAGGCGTGCAGCGTGCACATCACCGCTCCCATCTTGGCGGCCTCCCGAACGGCCGCGGCGACCGTATTCGGGATGTCGTGCAACTTCAGGTCCAGGAAGACCTGTCCGCCCCGTTTTTGAACCGCCTCCACCGCGCGAGGGCCCTCAGCCGTAAAGAGCTGGACACCCACCTTAAACAGGGTGACCGCGGAGCGGAGTTGTTCGACGAGTTTTGTGGCAGCGACAAGATCCTTGACATCCAGGGCCACGATCAATCCAGGCGTTTTTCTCATCGCATGACTCCTCTTCTAGTGCGCCACCAATCACTATCCGTTCCTATATAATAGTTGATACGCACGGTTGCCGGGCCAAGAAACAAGCCTAGCAAGGCGCGGCCCTCGGGGCCGCACCCCCTTCGCGGGTACCCGGCGTACGTTTCCGGGTACGTCGCAGGGAGTGCCCCGGGGGCCAGCAACGCCGCTAGGCGAAGTTAATTGGGCCGGCACTAGACAGAGAGGCGCATCAAGTCCTCCGCCAAGACCAACTCGCCATCAAAGACTTTCTTGCATGGGGTGACGATGTCATACTCCTCGCAGATCGGATAGAAGTGCGTCAGGACAAGCCGCCGACACCCTGAGACGGCCGCGATCTGGCCGGCCTGGGTCGGGGTCAGGTGATTCTTCATGGGTCGCTCATCCGGCGCCGAGCATTCCAGGACGAGGAGATCCGCGCCTTTGGCCGCATCGATGATGGCGTCACAGTACGTCGTGTCGCCGGAGAAGACGAGACTCTTGCCTTCCGCCGACTCGACACGGTAGCAGAGGCTATGTCGAAGATGCAGAACCTCCCTGGGAATCACCCTGAAGCCCTCACCATCGGTGACCTCTCTGAGGACCTCTGTGAGAACCAGTTCATAGCCTCTCGTGGCGATCCAGTCACCGTACAGCTCGATCAGGCCCTCGTAATAGGCCCGGAACCCCTTCGGTCCCGTGAGGTACAACGGCTTCGCCCGTTGCCATGCTGGATTCCGAAGGGCGAACAGGAGCGGCACGAGATCTCCCGTGTGATCCGGATGAAGATGGGTGTAGAAGACCCGATCCAGATCGAGGACCGTGACTCCAGCTCCAAGGAGTCTAGGCAGCGTGCCGGCCCCGCCGTCGAACAAGAGCGACTGGCCGGCGACTTCGACGAGGAGGCCGGGCGATCCCCGCCGGAGGCTTGGGATCGCCGTCCCGGATCCAAGGATCGTCAACTGCATGGGCGAGAGAATAGCATTAAACCTGGGCATTGACAAGGGAGGGCGAGTGGGGTAAGGATTGGTCTGACGGAGTATACACGGAGTAGACGAGGATGCCCAGTCAGCAGTCCACTTGGTTGAGTGGTGCGCGGATCTCCCGGAGTCTAGCCCTCTGGCTGGTGCTCCTGCTCTGGCCGGGCCTGTGTCCCGCCGGAGTCTGGCGAGACCCGAAGATCGAGGAGCTGGTCGTTGCCGGGACTGATCGCCTCCTCAACCTCGATTACCCGGAGGCAGAGAAGGTGTTCTCCCGGCTGAGCGACCTCGATTCGACCGGGCTGCTCGCCCAGTTGTACGGCGCCTTCGTCAAGCTTGCGCGGGTAGAGGATCGGGAGGCGACGCCGGAGGAGCTGGATGGCTTCCTGGCGACGCTCACGAGCATTACAGCGAAGGCCGAGGAGCAACTCAGACACACCCCCGAAGACCCCGACCTCCTGCTCTTTCTTGGAATGGCCTGGGGCTCAAAGGCGATGATCGACGGCGTCCGCGGGAACTACCTGTCCACCTACGAGGGGATAAAGCGCACCAGGCGGTATTTCGACGCCAGCCTTCAGCACGGACCGACCAAGTTCGACGCCTACTACGGTCTGGGCCTATACGATTACACCCTCTCTCGACTTTCCTGGTTCTATCGCCCTCTTGTGCACCTGGTGCTCCCGCCGGGCGATCGAGAGCGCGGCCTTCGAGCGCTCGCCCTGGCCGGCGAGCGAGGAACCGTGACCAGGATGCTGGCCAAGTTCGCCCTCCTTCAGACCTACACCGGCCTCGAAAAAGATTATGGCCAGGCCTTGCCGCTGGCGGAGGAGCTGCTCCGACGATTCCCGGGAAACCCCGAGCTTTACTTCCAGGCAGCGCTGGTCTATTCCGAGCTGGGGCGGTTCACCGAATCCCTGGAGGTCGGCCGTCGAATCCGCGCCAACCTTGAGCAGGGGCGCCACCACTTTAAGCGAGAGATGCTGCCGCGCTACTTCCAGCTCATGGGGAAGGTGTATATGGACCACGGCGACTACCTGACTGCCTTGAGTTTCTTCAGGAAAACGATCGATCAGCCGACGACGCGCTACGCGTGGGTGACGGCGTGGGCCTGGACCCGGACAGGCATGATCCACGACCTGCTGGGCGAGCGAAGAGAGGCGACGAAGAGCTATCGGATGGCCTTGGCGGTCAAGACCGACGGGATGGCCAAAGAGATCGCCAGACAATACCTCGATGAGCCCTACCGAAAAGAGACGGCGCGCCAGACTTTCCCTACCGTTGGGGGGCAGAAGGAGGACCGGAAAACGCCGTAGAAGGGCTTGCTACCTCGCCTGCACCGATGCAGTGAGGCATCGGACCGCTGATGTGACGAGGCCTCGCGTCCGCATTTTTTGTTGACACGCCCTCTAGGCAGGCCATAATGAAGGGGAAAGCTCAAGGAGCCGGATCAGACGTGGAACGATTCCGACATGGGGGGAGAAGAGCAGTGATGACATGGAAAGTGACACGAGCCCTGCTGGCCGTGCTGGTTTCGATGGCGCTGCTGGCCCTTCCGGCCTTCGCGTGCGAACTGGCCGGCCCCAACGTCCACATAGGGGAGATCAAGGCGATCGATCCCGCGCAGCGAAGCCTCACAATCCTGGACCGGCAGATGAAAAAGCCGCTCACCTTTTTGGCCGCTCCGGAACAGCTTAAGGGGCTTTCACCGGGGCAACTGGTCTCCGTGAAATACTCCGAGATGAAGGGCCAGTTGAAAGCCGAAGAGATCAAGCCGCTGTAACTGGTTCACCACTCGTCTGGCTCACTCCGCAGGTGCTTCCGAGTGACCGGTCTAGTCGGAGCGGTCACTTTCCTCCTTTGGAGAGGATGGTGAGCTGCTCCTGGGTCAGGAGCTGACGCATGGCTTTGTGGAACTTGATCTCTGCCAGGAGTACCTCTCTGTCGGCTTTCGCCAGTTGGTCGGCTGCCTTGTCGATGTCCTTGTCCGATGCCTTCTTGTCAGAAAGCAGTCCCACCAGTTTCTGGCGGATCTCCGCCACCTTCTGCTGACCGGCGGTCAGCGTCGTCTTTCGCTGACCGGTCAGTGTTTCAAGCTTGCCTCTTTGATCGTCGGATAGCCCCAGACTCTTGAAGGGATCGTGCTCCTTCCCCGGTTCCTTCTGGGCTGACGCGACCGTCCCCCCCGCCACCATCATGGCTACCACCAGGCCAACCAGCAGTCCTCTCCAGGCACGCATCCGGGTCTCCTTTTTTAGAATGACCGACGCAACAAGCGGCTCACGAGACAACGTCTATCGGCTCATTGTACTCGGGAATTGGAAGGGACGAAAGCGAAAATCTAGTCCGGGCGCAAGGCCTCACCTGTCATGGACGATCCCCGGGGAGCCCGTCTGGCGCAATCGGGCGTCCGGACCGATTCACAACCGCCCCCGCTTCGCCACGGAGCGGTGATAGAGTTGCTCGTACTCTCGGGCCGAGCGATCCCAGGTGAAGTTTCCAGCCATGGCATTCGCGACCACCCGATCCCAGTGGGCCTTCTGCGAAAACAGCGCCAACGCCCCCCTGATCGACTGCAGCAGGGCGGCTGCGGTCGCCTCGTCGAACTTGAACCCATTGCCCCGCCCCGTCGCAGGATCGAAGGTAACGATGGTGTCGTCCAGCCCGCCGGTGGCGCGGACGACAGGAATCGTCCCGTAGGCCAGACTGTACATCTGATTCAGGCCGCACGGCTCATACCGCGACGGCATCAAGAAGAGGTCGGCGCCTGCTTCGATCTGATGCGAGAGGGGAATGTCAAACCCGATCTTGACGCCGAGTCGTGACGGGTGCTGCGCGGCAGCCTGAATGAACGACGCTTCGAGCACCCTCTCACCGCTTCCCAGCAGGACGAGCTGAAGGTCCAGCTTCATCAGGTCCGCCGTAATATCTCGAAGCAGATCGAGTCCCTTCTGCCCGGCCAGTCGGGAGACCACACCCAGAACCGGAGTCTCCGCATTCTCCGGCAGCCGGAATCGCTGCTGGAGATCCCTCTTGCACACTGCCTTTCCAGAAAGATCGGCGGCAGTATAGCGGGCGGCGATGTGCGGATCGGTCGCCGGATTCCATTCCTCCGGGTCGATCCCGTTCAAGATCCCGAATAGATCCCCGCTCCGCTGCCTGAGCACGCCGTCCAGGCCAAACCCTTGCTCCGGAGTCTGTATCTCCTGACTGTAGCGAGGGCTGACGGTGGTGAGGAGGTCGGCGAAGAGCAGCCCGCCCTTCAGGAGATTGACCTTGCCGTAGAACTCGATGCCGGCCGGTGTGAACAACCCCCAACCAAGGCCCAACAGCGGGACGACCTCCGGCTTGAAGATGCCCTGATAGCCCAGATTGTGTATGGTGAAGAT
>JACPQX010000043.1 GCA_016190255.1 Candidatus Methylomirabilis oxygeniifera
CCTGTGGAGCGGGAAACGGGATTCGAACCCGCGACCCTCAGCTTGGAAGGCTGACGCTCTAGCCAACTGAGCTATTCCCGCTTGACCCTGAAGATGCGCTTGCCAAGGTTGAAGGACCCTGCGTTGATGAGGGCTGACCCCCGGAGCTCCGATCGCCGCCTTATCCGAATCTTCCCAGATGGTGGGGAGAGGAGGGTTCGAACCTCCGAAGGCGAACGCCAGCAGATTTACAGTCTGCCCCCTTTGGCCGCTTGGGTATCTCCCCTCAAAGGTGTGGAAGGAGAAACAAAGGAGCCGCCATCGCCATGGAGCTGGCGAAGGGATTTGAACCCCTGACCCGCTGATTACAAATCAGCCGCTCTGCCATCTGAGCTACGCCAGCAGACAAACGCTCAGTGTATGCCTTTTCCACCAGGCTGGCAACACAAATATACAAGCAAAAATCAGGACAAACAAGCAAAAACTTCAGCGTGTTCGATTTTTTTGATCCATTCTCAGTTTTTTAGCGATTCGCTTAGCGAAGGTTCCCATGGTTCCGCTGACGCCGAATCTCGAACAGAAAAACGGCAGCGGAGGCCGCCGCATTCAAGGAGGCCACTCGGCCGCGCATTGGGATCGACGCCAGCAGATCGCAACGCTCCCGCACCAACGGCCTCAGCCCCCGATGCTCTCCACCAATGACAAGGGCAATCGAGACACTGAGATCAACATCGTAGAGCGACCGCGCGGCTCCCGGATCTGCCCCCAGAATCCATATCCCTTTTTGCTTCAGCCACGTGAGAAAAGCCGGGAGGCCGGGGACCTGAGCGACCGGCAGGTATTCCACGGCTCCGGCCGAGGCCTTGGCCACTGCGGGGGTTATTCCGGCAGCCCGATGTTTCGAAATGAAAAGGCCATCCGCCCCGGCCGCCTCTCCGGCGCGAAGGATCGCCCCTAGATTCTGCGGGTCCTGAATACCATCAAGGAGCACCAGCAGCGGGAGCGGGACTGTTGCCTTGATCCGAGCCGCCAATTCGAACGGATCATCATACCTCGCCTCGCTCACCTCCGCCAGGACTCCCTGGTGGGCGGACGGCTTGGACAGCAGGTCCAGCCGCTTCCGCCCCTCGTGCGTAACGGGCACTCCTTTGAGCCTGGCGAGCTTTATGATCTCTGCGATCCGGCTATCGTTCCGCTCTCGAGCCAGAAAGACCCGCTCGATGCGACGCCGCCCTGCACGAAGGGCTTCCAGCACGGCATGGGGGCCAATCAGGAGTTCCTCCGCCATGTCGATACGTCAGGTGCGCGGGCTCTTGAGCTGCCAGCGAGCGCCTCTCGGCGTATCCTCCACGATGACGCCCCGGTCACCCAACCACGCCCGTATGCTGTCGGCGCCCGCCCAATCTTTCTCGTCACGGCATTGGCGGCGACGTTCCACGATGATCCTGACCTTGTCTTCCGGCAGGGGCTGTCCGGATTGAAATGCGTCGTCGATAGCCTTCCGGGCCTCGTGATAGTCCGACACGCGAACCTGAACGCCATCTGCCACCCGGGCGTCGGAGAAGACCCTCTTCTCCGGTGAATCCTCCAGCAGAACGCCCAGGACGGAACCCAATTCCCGCAGGGCATCCCCTGCAAGGCGCAGCGAGTCGATCGCCGCTTTGTCCGACGCCCGGTCGGTGTCCCTCAATGATGTGTTGATGTCCCGAACCAGGTCGAACATCGCAGCCAGCGCGCGGGGGGTATTGAAATCATCATCCATGGCATCCGTGAATTCTCTCTCGGCGTGGCGAATCTGGCGCAAGAGAGGGCGGTCGTCCTGCGAAGAGGCCGCTCCGGAAAGGTCCATCTCTTGGACCCTCCGGATCTCGGACAAGGCGTTCAGTAGCCGATGCTCGGCGCGGCCGGCGCTGCCGATCGCCTCCTCCGAAAAATCCAGCGGCGCCCGGTAATGGGTCCCCAGCAGAAAGATCTTGAGCGCCCCAGGGGTGACACGATCCAGAAGCTCTCGGACAGCCAGCACGTTCCCCAACGATTTCGACATCTTTTCGGCATGAATGTTTACGAATCCGTTGTGAACCCAGTACCGTCCAAAGGGCTTGCCGGTCGCGCATTCCGATTGAGCGATCTCGTTCTCATGATGGGGAAAGATCAGGTCGGCGCCCCCGCCGTGAATATCGAAGGTCTCGCCAAGGTATTCCATGGACATGGCCGAGCATTCGATGTGCCAGCCCGGCCTACCGGGCCCCCACGGACTGTCCCAAGAAGGTTCGCCGGGCTTCGACGTCTTCCACAACGCGAAGTCGAGCGGGTCGCGCTTCCGATGGTCCACCTCCACCCGCGCCCCCGCCCGCAATTCCTCGAGCCCTCGATGCGAAAGCTTCCCATAGTCAGCGAATCGCCTGACCTCGAAATAGACGTCACCATCAAGACAATAGGCGACTCCCCTTCCAATCAGGGTTTGAATGACCGCGATCATCTCTCGGATGTGCTGAGTGGCTCTGGGCTCGTGCGTCGGTGTTCGAAGACCGAGAGCCCGCATGTCCCGGCGGTACGCCTCAATCTGTTCCTCGGCCAGGGAATCCCACCCCTGCCCCAATTCCGCGGCACGGTGAATGATTTTATCGTCCACGTCGGTAAAATTCCGCACGTACGTCACCCTGTAACCCCGATACTCGAGGTAGCGCCACACGACATCAAAGGTGAGGGCGGCGCGCGCGTGGCCGATGTGGGCGCGATCATAGACGGTGGGTCCGCACGCGTACATTCGGATCTCACCGGGAACGAGCGGATCGAAGGGCTCTTTCCGCCGGCTCATCGTATTGTAGATCCTTAGCGACATTCGGAGGCCTCGCGATGTCACCCCGCCGCCGCGCGGCGTACGAGGAGGGCAATGGCGAGACAGGCAATGCCGCCGCCCGCCCCCAAGACCCCCATCCGATTGGCCGTCGTCGCCTTGACGCTCACTTCCTCCACCGCGCCCCCGACAATCTCCGCAAGGTTGGTCCGCATCTGCGTGATATACGGCCCAAGTCTCGGCGCCTCCGCGATAATCGTGGCATCGATGTGGCCCACCGAATAGCCCAAGGCGTTCACCCGCTGACACGCCTCCCTCAGGAGGAGAAGACTCGACGCGTCCTTATACTTCGGATCCTGCGTCCCGAAGCAGGAGCCGATATCCCCCGCGGATGCAGCGCCCAGCAGGGCATCGATCACCGCATGGGCCAGGACGTCCGCATCGGAGTGACCCTCGAGACCCTTCTCGAATGGGATGTCCACCCCACCCAACACGAGACGCCGCCCCGGCACCAACGGATGGGTGTCGAAGCCGATGCCGACCGTCATCGGGCCCTCTGTCGCCGCAGTATCAGGTCTGCCAGCGGCAGATCGTCCTCGCTTGTGATCTTCAGGTTCTCGTAACTTCCCCTCACAACCTTGACCCTCACCCCGAGGTGCTCCAACAGCGCGGCATCGTCCGTGGCCATGATCCCACGCCTCCGAACTGACCGGTGAGCTTGCATCAGGAGAGCGTACCGGAAGACCTGCGGAGTTTGAGCCGCCCACAATTGTTCTCTCCCCGGCGTTTCAATAACGAGACCGTCTGCATCCACTCGCTTGATGGTATCGGTGACAGGGACAGCCGCCACCGCCGCGCCGCACTCTTTCGCAGCTTCTATGGTAGCCAGGATCACTCCAGGGGAAACGAAAGGGCGAACCCCGTCATGGATCAATACCAGATCCGTGTCCGGCTTCGCCCTCAGCAAACCGTTATAGACGGAATCCTGCCGTTCCCGCCCTCCAGCCACTACCTCCGTCTCAAGCTCGATCCCGGCAAGCGACAGCGCCTCTCGGCCCAACGACTCTTCACCGGGAGGAACCACAACGATCGCAGCCGCCAGCGCGTTCGAGGCCGCCAGCGCTCTCAGCGTGTGGCTCAGTATCGGAAGACCGTCCAGCGCGATGAACTGTTTCCTGACCGCTCCTCCGAACCGGCTTCCCTCGCCTGCCGCGGGAATTATCGCCGTAACAATCATCGCAGAGGTTCCATGTTCCGCGTTCCGTGTTCCGAGTTCCAAGACGCGAACACCCGGAACCTGGCACCTGGAACCTTGAACTCGTTACGCGGCCTCGGCCTCCTCCTTCAGACGCGAGAAGATCATCCGCCCGGCGGTGGTCTGCAGCACCGTGGTGACAGACACGTCGATGGTCTGGCCGATGTAGCGACGACCGTTGTCCACCACCACCATCGTGCCGTCATCCAGGTACGCGACCCCCTGGTTGTACTCCTTCCCTTCCTTCAGGACATAGACCCGCATGTCCTCCCCCGGCAGGACGATGGGTTTCAGCGCATTGGTCAGCTCATTGATGTTGAGCACCCCGACGCCGTGCAGCCCAGCTACCTTGTTCAGGTTGAAATCGTTGGTCACCACCTTGGCGTTGACGGCCTTGGCCAAGGCCACCAGCTTCGCATCCACTTCGCGAATCTCCGGGAATTCCATGTCGCTGAGCTCGACATGAACATCGACCTTCTTCTGCATCTTTTGCAGAATATCCAGCCCCCGACGGCCCCGGTTTCGCTTCAGCGGATCGGATGAGTCAGCGATATGCTGAAGTTCCCGCAGGACAAACTGGGGGACGAGAAGCGTCCCTTCAAGAAACCCGCTATCGCAGATGTCGGCGATGCGGCCATCAATGATCACCGAGGTATCCAGAATCTTGTAGCTCTTGGCGCGCGGCTCCTCCCTGAGCAGCCGCACCAGGTTGGCGATGCTGAACTCCCGGCCCTTGTCAATGGCAACGACAGCTCCAAGATAGGCGGCGCCGATCGTCACGACGACCCGCAGGGTCATCGCCATGTAGGCGGGGACAGAGATCAAAAGACCCGCGATAGCGACGAAGAATATCCCGGCTAATCCAAGCCCCACGACAAACCCGATGATCCCGTTGAGAATGACTTTCAAGGAGGTCTGACGAAACTTCCGCTGAAGCACCAAGACGACAACGCCGCACAGGGCCCCGAGCAAGAGGCCGGCTGCGCCCAACGCCCATCCGTCAGGAGCGGCACCAGCCTGTGACGCCACGTAAAACCCGATAGCAGCCCCCACAATGACCGCAGGGACGCCAAAGCGAAAGGTGCTCAAATGCATCCCCCCCTTTCTGGAAGTCTTCGATGACGGCGCTCACGAGCCATCACCCATTATTGACTGCCTTTTCTATTAACGCTCGCGCAGTCTCGTGATCAACCCCGGAGGAGTGCGAGATCTCGCTCACCAGCAACTCTCGGACATTCTCCAGCATCTTCTTCTCGCCGAACGACAGGTTCCGCTCCTTTTGGAGAAGGACCAACTTGCGCAGGACAACGGCAACTTCATAGAGCGATCCCGTCTTGATCCGCTCCAAGTTGTCTTTGAACCGCCGGTTCCAGTTGGGGCTGATTTCCAGATCGTTCTTCTTCAGGATCGCGATGACCTTCGGGATCTCGGCGGGTTCGATGACCTCCCGGAGGCCCACCCGTGAGGCATTTTTCGTGGGAACCATAATCGTCATCCCGCTCCCGATAATGCGAAGAATGTAGAAGGATTGTCGTCCACCCGAAACGTCCTTCTTCTGGATGGCCTCGACCAAGCCGACGCCGTGAGTCGGATACACCACCTTTGTGCCGACACGATACATACCGAGCATCCTTGTCACATCTTACCAGACATCCCGAGATGAGTCAAAAGGTTCACGTCTTGCAGCGGGGCTCGAGTTCGCGCGCGAGATCTTCCAGGTTGCGGAGGCCGGTGATTTTCAGGGAAGAGAAGGCAGGCTGCGCCCGATCGAGGTTGTGCTGTGGCAGCAGGCAGTGGGACAAGCCCAGTCGAGCTGCTTCCTGGAGGCGCTGCTCCGCCATCGGCACCGCACGCACCTCGCCCGCCAGACCGATCTCACCGAACACAGTCAGCCCGGGGTCCAAAGGAAGGTTCTTGGCGCTGGAGAGGACCGCCGCGGCCAAGCCCAGATCGGCGGCGGTCTCCTCCACCTTCACGCCCCCCACGACGTTGACGTAGACGTCGCACGCGCTCACGTGCAGGCCCAGCCGCTTCTCCAACACGGCCAACAGGAGCGCTCCCCGGCCGCTGTCCAGGCCGTTGAAGACACGCCTGGGGATGGGAGCGCCGGGGACAGCCACCAACGCCTGGAGCTCCACGAGCAGAGGGCGGCTTCCCTCCAGGATCGGGATGACGACGGACCCGGACGCCCCGGAAGGCCGCTGCGCCAGGAAGACCTCCGACGGGTTGGCGAGCTCCCGCAGCCCCGCCTCGGTCATCTCGAGCACGCCAAACTCGGGAGTGGGGCCGAAGCGGTTCTTTCTCGTTCGGAGCAGACGATGGATCTGATGCTCCTCCCCCTCCATGAAGACGACCGCGTCCACAAGGTGCTCCAGCGCCTTCGGGCCGGCGATGGAGCCATCCTTCGTGATGTGCCCGATGACGAGGGTGGTCACCCCTTTGCCCTTCGCCAATGCCATGAGTCGGACGGCGACCTCGCGAACCTGGCTGAGGCTGCCGGGGGGCGATTCGAGCTCTTCCGAGGCAATAGTCTGAATGGAGTCGATGACCAACGCCTGCGGCCGCAGTCGCTCGGCCTGATCCACGATAGCCTGGAGCGAGGTCTCGGCAAGGAGCAGAAGGTGATCGGACAATGGCCCCAGCCGCACCGCCCTCGAACGTATCTGTTCCGGCGACTCCTCGGCCGAGACATACAGCACCACTCCCCCAGCGTTGGCGATCTGCATTGAGGCTTGAAGCAAGAGAGTCGATTTCCCGATTCCCGGATCGCCGCTGACCAGAACCAGCGACCCGGGGACAAGGCCGCCCCCTAACACCCGATCCAGCTCCGCCAGACCGCAACTCACCCGATGGAGCGCCCTGGTATCCACGGCGGTGATCGGCATAGGAGGCTCCGAGCGACCGGAGAGACCTGGTCGGGCAATGCCGCGGCTCTCAACCGCGTCGCGCTCCTCCAACAGACTTCCCCATTGTCCGCAATCGGGACAGCGACCCATCCAGCGAGGCGTCTGGTAGCCACAACTCTGGCAGAGATAGTGGGTGTGTGTCCTGGCCATCGGTGCGGTAGAACCTCCCGCTCCCCTCACCCCGCCCCTCTCCCCAGCGGGGAGAGGGAATCTTATGGTGCGAATGTCTGACTCACGACACCGGACACATCACAGTTCGTGGCACCAAACAGAAAGGCCCCAGCCCCGCGCTATGGGGCTAGGACCTCACGGTCGCCCTGAAGCCACCCCGCGCTTCAGGGCTCTTCATACGGCTCCTGGTGGACGAGGTCGAGGGCGCCGAACTTGACGTACTCCCTGAGAAAGGCCATCTCCACCGTGCCCGTCGGGCCGTTTCGCTGCTTGGCGATGATGACCTCGGTTTTCGTGTCGCGCTCCGGATCGATCGCCCCCTCTTTCCCGGCACGGCGGGCCCGATAATACCCGGGCCGGTACAGAAAGACAACGACGTCGGAGTCCTGCTCGATGGCCCCTGACTCTCGAAGGTCCGACAACTGCGGGCGACCCTCCTCCCGCTCCTCGGTCCGTCGCGCAAGCTGCGAGAGGGCGACCACCGGGACCTTTAACTCTTTCGCCATTGCCTTCAATCCCCGGCAGATCTCCGAGACCTCCTGCTGACGGTTCTCGGAGCGGAGCCGGCCCGAGATCAGTTGGAGATAATCGATCACGACCATCCCGATGTTGTGCTCAACCTTCAACCTCCGCGCCTTCGCCCGCAGCTCGATGAGCGTGATCGCGGCGGAGTCATCGATGAAGATGGGCGCCTCCGAGAGGCGGCCGGCGGCGTTTGTCAGCTTGGGCCAGTCGCTCTCACGAAGGAACCCGGTCCTGATCCTGTTGGAATCGACCTCAGCCTCGGAGGAGAGCATCCGCTGGACCACCTGCTCCTTCGACATCTCGAGACTGAAGATACCGACCGGGATCTGCTCATCGATCGCGGCGTTGCGGGCGATGTTGAGGGCGAAGCTGGTCTTCCCCATCGAGGGACGGCCCGCAATGACGATCAACTCCGACGGCTGCAGGCCGGCGGTCTTCTGGTCAAGGTCGCCAAATCCGGTGGGGACACCGGTGACCTGCGTCTTGCGGTCATACAATCGCTCCACCTGTTCAAAGGCGTCTTTCAGAATCGACTTCAACGGCAGGAAGGAACGCCGCACACGCTCTTCGGAGATTTCGAAGATCTGCTGCTCGGCCTCTTCCAGTACCTGTTCCGCTTCCTCTTGGTCGGCATAGCCGAGCCCCACGATGCCCGTGGCCACGTCGATCAACTGGCGCAGAAGCGCCTTGTCCCGGATGATCCGCGCATGGTAGGACACGTTCGCCGCTGTCGGAACGGCCTCCACGAGGGACGCCAGGAAGGCGGCGCTTCCCACCTCTTCCAGTTCGTTTCGGCGACGGAGCTCGTTGGTTGCGGTAACGAGGTCGACCGGCTCGCCCCGGGAGAACAGGCCTTGCGCGGAGGCGAAGATCTTGCGGTGAGCGTCGCGGTAGAAGTGGTCCGGCCGCAGGAGCTCAAGACACTTCAGGAACGCCTCGCTGCTCTGAAGAATCGCCCCGAGCACCGACATCTCGGCCTCCAGGTTGTGCGGGGGAACCCGCTCCCTGATGGCGTGAGGCCGATCGAGTGCCGCCTCCCTCCTGACCTGTCCTGAGTCCTGTCGAAGGGTTCGATCCGCCATGCCCACACCTCTATGCGCGCTCCACGGTGAGCCTGAGCTCGGCGACGACCTCGGGGTGCAACCGAATGGGAATGGTGTGGCTGCCCAGCGCCTTGATCGGCTCTTGAAGCAGGATCTTCCGCCGATCCACGTCAAGCCCCTGGGCGCCCAGGGCGGCGGCGATGTCCTGATTCGTGACGGCCCCGAAGAGCTTCTCGTGTTCGCCGGCCTGGCGTGCAATTCGGCAATTCGCTTCCGCGATGCGGGCTGCCATGGTTTCCGCCGCCTGGCGCGACCTATCCGCTCGCCCCTTGTTCTGTCGAAGCAGATGGTCCAGCGACTTGACGTGGGCGGGCGTCGCAGCCACAGCCTTACGCTTCGGGATGAGGAAATTGCGGGCGTAGCCGTCCGCCACCTCGACCCGGTCGCCGGGTCTCCCCACCTTTTCCACCTGTTCCAGTAAAATGACCTTCATCGTGACCTCACCTCCTCGGCCTATCCGCCCCGCTGTTTCAGCTTACGCCCCGGGCGGCCGCGGGAGCGTCTGTCGGCGAAAGGCAAACCAGATATCGAACAACCCTACCCCCGTCAAAAGGAGCAGCAACAGGGGCTGAAGCAGCAACAGCACGACACCCAGGACTCTCACGAAGGCTGGGAGTTTCAGCCGCCGAATCCAGAAGGCGGCGATCGCGAGGCCCTGCAGAAAATAGAGCGTCATCATGACGACCAATCCGTTCAGGCCGATCTGCTTGACGATCGGCAGCCCGCTGAGGAACAGGGCCGCGGACGCGATGAACACCCAGACCAGTGCGTCCGGCATCTTCCAGGCGAACCCGGTGTCGGATCCCGGGGGGGTGGAAACACGGGTCAAGCCGGTACGAGCGAGGAAGTAGTTGGCAGAGGTGGTCAGTAGCGCCACCGCGATGAACAGGCCCGGCGCGGTCGCCAGCAAAAACTTCTGTAGCTGCTGCGTCGCGGCGGATACGGCGCCGGAGTCTTCCGGCGTGAAACCCATCTTGCTGTAGAGCGCCATCGCCTCCTGCAGCGCGACGTCGATCTGCCCCGAGAAATAGGCCATCACGCCGCCCCCGCCGCGCGACAGAATGAACAGGCCGAGCAGGCTGCTCCCGATGACCGCCACGCTTCCCGCGGCGACCGAGGTCTCCGGAGTCCATTCCCGCCTGATGGCCTCCGCAAGCACCAGCGCAGTCAGGCCAAACTCAAGGGAGAAGATCCACATGTATCCCCCCCGACCCAGAAGGAGGGCGAGGGAGGCGCCCACGCTCAGCATTCCAAGCAGCGCGGCCCCTCGGCCCTGTCTCACACCGAGGAGGATGAGAGGCAGCGGGGTCAGCAGGGCGAAGAAGACCCCGGCGATCGGGATGGCCGTGCCAGCAAGTGCCAGCGTCAACGACGCAAGGCACAGCGCGGCCCCTTGGACCACGGTCTTGGCCGGTCCCTCCTTCATCGTGCTCCGTCTCTGCGCTCCGCCGCGCGCCCCCCCGGCATTCGAGGCGGCTTACGACAGGTCGGCAGCGAATGGCAGCATCGCGATACTGCGAGCCCGCCTGATGGCCGTGGCCAACTGACGCTGATGGAGGGCGCAGTTACCGGAGATCCGCCGCGGGATGATCTTCCCCCGATCGCTGATGAAGTTCCTGAGCCTCTTTATGTCCTTGAAATCGATCGCGTCGATCTTATCAACACAATACTTACAGACCTTCTGCCGCCGAAAGCTCCGCCGCTTTTTCAGCATCCGCCGCGATCCCCTCGCTGCTCACCGAGTCTCAAAACGGGACCTCCTCTTCCTCTGCCGGCCGAGGCGGTTCCTCCCCGGACGCCACCGTCTCCTTGCGCCCACCAACGAATTGCACCCGCTCAGCAACCACCTCATACTTGGTCCGCTTCTGACCGTCTGCGGTTTCCCACGATCGTTGCTGGAGGCGACCTTCGACCAGCGCCGGGCTTCCCTTGCCCAGATACTCGGCGCAGGCCTGCCCCTGCTTATCCCAGACGACCACCGTGATGAAACAGACCTCCTCTTTTCGCTCACCGGTCTTGGTGGTAAAAGAGCGATTCACCGCCAGATCAAAGCTGCATACGGCCATTCCGGCGGGTGTGTGCCGAAGCTCAGGGTCCCGGGTCAGGTTCCCCAGCAGAATCACCTTATTGAAGCTCGCCATCACCGACCTCCCGGGTGGCCGCCCCGACCCCCTCCTGGCTCCGAAGCGGCCTCACCTTGAAGCGCGTCCTCCGAGGCTCCTCGGCCTTGACGACCATCCCTTTCAGAATCGCCTCGGTGATCCGGAAATACCGCTCCAGTTCGGCCACGACGCCGCCAGGGCCACGGACCTTCATCAGGATGTACTGGCCGTCCCGCCGCTTCTTGACCTCGTAGGCCAGACGCTTCTTCCCCCATTTCTGGACCTCTGCGACCTCCCCTTCCTTCCTGGCCACGACCTCTCGAACCGCGCCGATCTCTGCTTCGACACCGTCCTCCGTAAGGACCGGGTCCAGGATGAAGATCACCTCATACGAGTTCACCCGCCTCACCTCCTTTCACTCACTGGTCCGCGGGATCCTGACGCCGCGAGGCCCGAACGTTATATCGGTTCATGGCCGTTTGAACGCCCTCCCGCAGCAGCAACTCTACGGCATCGGCGGCCCGTTCCACCGCCGTCTCGATCTCGCCCTGTTCGGCCTTCTCAAACGGCCCCAACACGTGATCCACAGGATCGTGTCCCGGGCGGGGACGTCCGATCCCCACCTTGACGCGGATGAAGTCCCCGCCACCCAGAGCCTCTTGGATCGAACGGACACCCCTGTGCCCACCGTGACTTCCACCGGTCCTGATCCGCAACTGAGAGGTCGGTAGATCGAGGTCATCATGAATCACAATAATGCGGGCAGGTTTGAGCCCGGTGGCCTGCTGCCACCTCGAGACGGCGGAACCACTGTCGTTCATGAATGTCAGAGGCCTGACCAGCAGGACCTCCTCGCCATGAATGACCGCTCGGGCGAAATGGGAACGACAGCGACGATGCCTGAGGGTGGCACCGGCCCTGTCCGCCAACGCCTCTACCGCCCGGAAGCCTACATTGTGACGGCTGGCCTCGTACTCCATCCCGGGATTGCCCAGACCCACCACCATCCACAACTAGGCACCTCACCCTTCGGCTTTGCCTGCCTCTTCCTTCCCCTCCTTCGCCTCTTTCGTCTCCTTCTTGCCGACCACTTCCGGCTCCGCCGGCTTCTCCTCCACAGAGACCGGGGCCTCCTCGACCACCGCCCGCGGGATCAGGACCGACACCACGGCCCTCGTGGGATCGTCAATCACCCGGACTCCCTCGGCCACTGTGAGATCGCGCACGTGAACGGAGTCGCCCACGTCCAGGTCGGTCACCTCCACCCGAACCTCATCAGGAATCGCTCCAGGCAGGCATTCGACCGTCACCTCGCGGAGGTGCTGTTCCATGAAGCCCCCCTTGTTTCTGACGCCGGTCGGTTCACCCACCAACTGGAGCGGGATCTGAACCCTGATCTTCCGCTTCATGGAGATCTCCAGGAAGTCGGCGTGCAGCGGCGCTCCCCGCACGGGGTGACGCTGCAACTCCTTCAGGATCACGGTGGCCACCCGCTCCCCGTCCCCCACCAGAGAGAGGGTGATCAGGACGTTCTCTCCCGCCCCTGTGCCCAGCACCTTCGTCAACTCAACGGGATTGATCGTCACCGGGACCGGTCCGGCGGAGCCGCCGTACACGACGGCCGGGATCATCCGCTGATACCGCAGCTTCTTGGCCGCCCCCTTGCCCAGTCTCGTCCGGATCTGCCCCTTCAACACCACCTCTGCCATCGTCACCTCCTTCGAGCGAGGGCGGGGTGGACTTCCCGCCTCTCGCCTGTACATTCGCCGCCCGCCACCCGTCACACGAACAGGCGGCTCACGGACTCCTCCTTATGGATGCGGCTGATGGCCTCCCCCAGGAGCGGCGCCACCGAAAGCACGGTCAGCTTCTTGGAATACCTGCCTTCGGACAGGGGGATGGTGTTCGTGACCACCACCTCCTCAAGGGCCGATCCGTCGATCCGCTCCACAGCGGCCCCCGAGAGGACCGGATGCGTGCAGCTTGCAAAGATGCGCTTGGCCCCCTTGTCGACCAGCGCCGGGACGGCCTGGGTGAGAGTCCCGCCCGTGTCGATCATGTCATCCACGATGATGACGTCCCGCCCCTCTACCTCCCCGACGATATGCATCACCTTCGCCTCGTTGGGGCCTGTCCGGCGCTTGTCGATGAAGGCCAACGATGTGTCCAGCCGTTTCGCAAATGCGCGGGCCCGCTCCACCCCACCCGCGTCCGGAGAGACCACCACCGCATCGCCCAGCATTCGCTCCTGGAAGTATTGGAGGAGGACCGGGGCGGCGTAGAGGTGATCCACCGGGGTCGTGAAGAAGCCCTGGATCTGCCCGGCATGGAGGTCCATCGTTAACACCCTGTGCACCCCAGCCGCCGTGAGGAGGTCGGCCACCAGCTTGGCGGTGATGGGCACGCGAGGCTGGACCTTTCGATCCTGCCGGCCATAGCCGTAATAGGGCATGACGGCCGTGATCCGCCACGCCGACGCTCGCTTCAGGGCATCGATAATCACGAGGAGTTCCATCAGGTTCTCATTGACAGGCCGACACGTGGGCTGGATCACGAACACATCGGCCCCCCTGACGTTTTCGAAGATCTGAACAAGGATCTCGCCATCGGCGAAGCGCGACACCTCGGCCTCACCCAGCGGGACACCCAGATAGTCCGCGATCTCCTCTGACAGGGCCCGATTGGCGTTGCCAGAGAACAGAATCAACCGGTCAGCCATTTGGCGTTCTCCACATAGCCCGCGTTCTCGTCAGCCCTTCCAGGCCCGATCCCTGCCCTCAGCGATCTTTTGGCTGGGGGGCGAGGACTCGAACCTCGATGTGCAGATCCAAAGTCTGCCGGATTACCCTTATCCGACCCCCCAAGGACCTGAGACCTCCTGTAGGCGACGTTGGTTGGACCGGCACTAGTGTCCTGTCTCAGAGATTCGCCGAATAAGTCGCCCGGTTATGGATCTCTGGGTAAAGCCTGTCATCCTGAACCCTTCGCTCCCTGTCATCCTGAGCACATTCGCTTCGCTCAGTGTAGACTC
>JACPQX010000044.1 GCA_016190255.1 Candidatus Methylomirabilis oxygeniifera
CGAAGGGCTCAGAATGACAGAGAGCGAAGGGCTCAGAATGACACCTCACTTAATGCGTTTGCTATAGTAGTATCAGCGTGGAAGGCGCGGGGATTCAGATGCCTCGGCTGGTTCGAAGCGCTCTTGATCTGATCGGCGACACCCCATTGGTGGAGTTGCAGCGGATTCCGAAGCGGGGATCCGCGCGCATCCTTGGAAAGCTGGAGTCCCTGAACCCGGGCGGGAGCGTCAAGGATCGCATCGCCCTGGCGATGATCGACGAGGCGGAGCGGAGCGGCCGTCTGAAGCCGGGTGACACCATCGTCGAACCGACCTCCGGAAACACCGGGATCGGCCTCGCGATGGTGGCGGCGATCAAAGGGTACCACCTGATCCTCACGATGCCGGAGGATATGAGTGTGGAGCGACGGACACTGGTCAGCCGATTCGGGGCCGAGCTGGTCCTTACCCCAGCCATCGAAGGGATGACCGGCGCGGTCTACGCCGCCGAGTCGCTGGTGGCGAACAATCCAGGCTACTTCATGCCCCAGCAATTTGTGAATCCGGCCAACCCGGAAATCCACCGCCTCACCACGGCCCGGGAGATCCTGAAAGCGACTCAAGGGCAGATCGACGCCTTTGTGGCTGGTGTTGGCACCGGTGGGACCATCACCGGGGTAGGCGAGGTGTTGAAACAGGAGGTGCCCGGTGTTCGGGTGATCGCGGTCGAACCTGCCAAGTCCCCCGTCCTACAGGGAGGAAGGGCCAGGCCGCATGGCATCCAGGGGATCGGTGCCAGCTTCGTGCCCGGCGTGCTGAACGTGGACGTGCTTGACGAGATCATCGCCGTAGAGGATGAAGACGCGTATCGGATGGCTTCCCGGCTTGCCCGGGAGGAGGGCCTGCTGGTCGGGATCTCGGCCGGGGCAAACGTCGTCGCCTCGACCATGGTTGCCGAGCGGCTGGGAGTCGGGAAGGTCGTGGTGACAGTCCTCCCCGACACAGGGGAGCGGTACCTGACGGTCCCATTTTGAATGTCGCCGGAGCGCAATGATGAATGCCTATCGTAGTCCGGACTCATCCAGGGGATGGGAATCAGCCGGGGGTGAAGTGTCAATGGGGATCCGTGTCTACATCCCGACGCCCTATCGGAAGCTGACCCAGAATCGGACCGTCGTCGATGGTCGCGGGGATAATTTGGTGGAACTCGTGGACGATCTGGAGACCCGCTTCCCGGGGATCCGCGCGCATGTCTTCGACGAGGTCGGGGAGATCCATCGTCACGTGAATGTGTATGTGAACGACGTGACTGCGGAGGAGCTGGGGGGGAAACTGGCCGTGCTCAAGAGCGGAGACGAGGTGGCTCTGATACCTGCTCTGGCGGGCGGGGCCGTGCCGTTCAACGAGGAGCAGATCCGCCGCTATAGCCGCCACATCATTCTTCCTGAGGTGGGCGGAAAGGGGCAGCGCAGGCTACTGAACAGCTCGGTCCTGCTGGTCGGGGCCGGCGGCCTTGGCTCCCCTGCGGCGCTGTACCTGGCGGCCGCCGGAGTCGGTCGCCTCGGGATCATCGACGGCGACGTCGTAGACATGAGCAATCTCCAGCGTCAGATCCTTCACCACGTGGATGACGTTGGACGACCCAAGGTCCAGTCCGCGGTGGACAGCATCGCCCAGATCAACCCTGACGTCAAGGTTGAGCCGTTTCACGCGGTTCTCTCGTCCGAAAACGCAAAGGAGATTATCAGTCAGTACGATCTCGTGGTGAATGGCTGTGACAACTTTCCGACCCGCTATCTGGTGAACGACTGCTGCGTGTTGTTGAAGAAGCCACTGGTGGATGGGAGCATCTTCAAGTTCGAAGGACAGGTGACGGTTTTCATCCCCGGTCAGGGCTGCTACCGCTGTCTCTACCCGTCGCCGCCGCCGCCGGGGTTGGTCCCGAGCTGCCAGGAGGCAGGCGTTCTGGGCGTACTGTGCGGCATCATCGGGAGCTTGCAGTCGATCGAGGCGATCAAGCTGCTGCTTGGGATCGGCGACTCCCTGGCGGGGCGGCTCCTCTTCGTCGATTCATTGGGGATGGAGTTTCGCCAGGTGAAGGTCCGGCGCGACCCCGAATGCCCGGTCTGCGGAGACCATCCGACCATTACCGATTTGATCGACTACCACGAGTTTTGCGGGATTCCAGGCGCCGATCATTAGGGCAAGCGGGTGAGTGCGATGCTACAGATGGCTCTTCTGGGATTGGCCGTTGGCGTCCCGTTCGGATATGCGCTTCAGCGTGGCCGCTTCTGCATGAACTCGGCGTTCCGGGATATCCTGGTGGCACGTGACCTCACGCTGCTGCGGGCCTATCTCCTTGCGCTTCTGATCCAAATGGTCGGGGTCAGGGCGATGGCGGGGTTGGGCTGGTTCGAGTTGGGCATCACCCCCTTTTTTTGGCAGGCCACGCTGCTCGGCGGATTCGTCTTCGGTCTTGGCATGGCATTCTCCGGCGGGTGAGCGAGCGGCAGCACTTACCGGTCTGGTGAGGGGTTGGTGGGATCGATTGTCGCGCTGCTCGGGTTTTCGTTCGGGATCACCATGACCAGCGGGGGAGTGCTTGAACCGGTACAGACCGCTCTTCGGAGCTGGGTGATAGAGATCGACGAGGAGACGGTGACTCTAGATCTTCTCTTGCGCGTGAATCCGTGGCTCCTGGTCCTCGTGTGTGTCGCGGCTGGCGGGTGGTGGCTGCTGAGGAGCCCGGCGGGGGGCTACCAAAGGGGGTGGAGTTGGGCGCGGACCGGGGTCGTGATCGGGGTGATCGCCACGCTTGCCTGGCCGATCTCGACGCTGACCGGAAGGGAGTACGGCCTGTCGGTCACCGAGCCGATCCGGACGATCTCCGAGTTCCTGTTCACCGGTGACGCTGATCAGATCTCCTGGGCTGGTTTCATGTGGCTGGGGATCATCCCGGGCGCTTACTGGGCGGCGCGTTCGCACGGAGAGTTCGCCTGGCGCGCGCCAGGCGCGCAGCGAATCCTCCAAGCGCTTGGGGGAGGGGTGTTGATGGGCGTGGGCGCCGGGATCGCCGGCGGATGCAACATCGGGCACGGGTTAACCGGTGTCCCGCTCTTCGGGCTGAGCAGCCTGACGGCGACGCTCAGTATCGTCCTGGGAGTGTGGGCCGGGGCGTACATGTTATTCGGGGGCGTTGCCTTCGAGCGGAGGGTCCGTGGTGCGCAGCGCGCGTAATATTCGATTTCATTTGTGTACGGCATTCATGGTCTGCTGGGCTGCCGCGGGGGTCCCGCCGTCGCGTGCATTCGGGGCCGAGGGGTATGCGAACCCACAGCTCCTGATCGAGACGCACGAATTGGCCAAGCACTTGGGAGAGGAAGGGCTGCGACTTGTCGATCTTCGCACGCCAGAAGAGTACGCCACCGGCCACATCCCCGGCGCGGCCCATCTGGGCACGCAGGCCCTGGATGACCTCAAGGCGAATCAACAGGGCCTTCCGATCCCCAAGGCCCGAGCCGAGGAGTTATTTGGCGGACTTGGGATCGGGGAAGCCACCAGGGTGGTCGCCTACGATGGCCCCAAGACCCCGTACGGCGCGGCCCGCCTTTTCTTCGTCCTGGAATTCTTTGGCCATGACAAGGTGCAGGTGTTGAACGGTGGCTTCAGGAAGTGGGCGCAAGAGGCCCGCCCCCTGTCCACTGACGCGCCCGCACCGGTCAAGGCCGCCTTCGTGGCCCGGCCACGCCAGGAGCTGTTGGCTACCGCCGAGCAAGTGCGCGGCAAGCTGGGCGACCCGAAGATCTGTCTGCTCGATGCGCGAACGGCCGCGGAGTATGCCGGAGAGGATGCCCGGGCTGAGCGCGGAGGCCGGATTCCGGGGGCGGTCAACGTGGACTATATCAGCACTGTTCGGCGGGATGATCACACCTTCAAGAGCGCCGAGGAGCTGCGACGGATCTTCGAGGCAGCGGGGGTGACGCCGGATCGGGAAACGATCACCTATTGCCACACCGGTGCTCGGGCGGCCCACAATTACCTTGTCCTGCGGCTTCTGGGATATCAGAAGCTCAAGAACTACGATGGCTCCTGGGCCGAATGGGGCAATTCGAGTACGCTCCCGATCCAGGAATGATAGGAGGCAGGAGATGGCGCAGTATTCTCTGGACGTCACCGGTGAGATCTGTCCCTATCCCTTGATCTTGACCAGGAAAGAGATGGGGAAACTGCAAACCGGCGATCAACTTGCCGTGACCGTGGATTACGCGAAGTCGGCCGAGGACATCCCCCGCTGGGCGAAGGAAGAAGGCCACACGATCCTGGCAGTCCGGGAGAGGGGCGGAAGCCAGTGGGAGATCGTCCTGGAGAAAGCCTAATGCCGGTCCAATTAACTTCGCCTAGTGCCGTTCCAACCACTTGCGCGAAAAAGGGCGAGGCCAAAGAAGGCGCTGGTTCTTCGCAGGACACCTGGCGGCGATTAACCGCAACAAGTTGGAACGGCACTAGCCGCGTTGCTGGCCCCCGGGCACTCCCTGCGACGTACCCTGAAACCGAACGTCGGGTACCCGCGAAGTGGGTGCACTCCCAGGGTCAGCGCCTTGCTATGCTCGTTTCTTGGCCCGGCAGTGTACCCAGCAACTCAGGGCGCGATGGTTGGAGGACACCTATCCCTTGTCGCGGGTGTGGGTTGATCACGGTTCAACCGTTGGGTCTGGGACCCGAGGCATTGTCGCGATCATGACCGTTGCCAGAATGCTCCTGGTTCTGATACTTGTGGTGCTGGGTGCCGCCCCGCCGGCGGAGGCGGGCGGCCGGGTCTATACCGCCAACTTGGAGTCGGGAACCATCTCTGTCATCGATTCCGATTCCATGAAGGTCATTGCGACGATCGATGCTCGCGGGTACCGGACCCATGACCTCTTCTTGTCGCCGGACCAGTCAAAGCTGTTTGCGACGAACATGCACAACGGAACCCTGGCCGTGGTGGACATCGCCTCGGGCGAGGCGATCGGCACGATTCCGACGGGGAAGATGGCCTACTCCGCCGCAGTGACTCCAGACGGGAAGCAGGTCTGGGTGGTCAATGGGGCGGAAGAATTCCTGACTGTTGTTGATGTGTCTCTGCTCAAGGTCGTGGGGCGGGTATCGCTTGGCGAGATCATCGGCGCGGGATATATCCGATTCACCCCGGACGGCAGCCGGGCCTATGTGACCAGGCCTACGCTTGGCGCTGTTTCCGCGATCGACGTGCCCTCAAAGAGTGTTGTCGCGACGGTGGAGGTCGGGAAGCGCCCCACCTTCATTCAGGTAACGTCCGATGGCCGGAGAATCTGGGGCGCCGACACCGGTGGGGACGAGGTCTATGTTCTCGATGTCCCGAGCAACACGTTGTTCGGGAAGCTCACCGTGGGTAGAGGCCCGAATCGTCTCGCCATCGTGGGTCACACCCTGTATGTCACTCTGGGAGGGACCAATGAGGTAGTGGTGGTGGGTGATGCGGACGGGCAGGTGGGCGTAACGGGCCGGATCAAGGTGGGTGGGGGCCCCAGCGGCATTTCGCCCAGTCCGGATGGAAAGCGCCTGTATGTCGCGGGTGAAGGCACCAACGATCTTCATGTCATCGATACGGCGCTTCAGAAGGTGGTGGGGACCGTTCCGGTGGGCAGGAGGCCCGTTGCCGTTGTGACGGCACGATAGAGTGCGGCTTCGGAGGAACGAGAATGAGTGAATTGCATCGGCAGGCAGAGACAGCGGAGCCTCTCGATTTGAAGGGCGAGGTCTGCCCGTATACCTTTGTGAAGAGCAAATTGGCATTGGAGGAGATGGAAAGCGGCCAGGTGCTGAGGGTGGTTGTCGATAATCGAGGATCGGCCGAGAATGTCCCCAGGAGCCTGTCCGGCGAGGGACATCAGATTCTCAACGTCGAGAAACTGAACAACACCGACTGGGCCATTACGGTCAGGAAAGCCTGATGCGCAGCGGAATCATCTGGCACGGAACCCCTTGATCGCGGATGACATGGAGAGAAGCAGCATTCGGACAACCCGGAGCGGGTGAGACGAGTCACGTTTCGGATGAACGTCAACCAAGAGGACATGGATGAGAACAGGCGATATCCTTGATGCCATCGGGAACACTCCTATGGTTGAACTTCCTCGGATTACCCCTAAGAAAGGCGTGAGGATCTTTGCCAAAATGGAGGGGAACAACCCGACTGGCAGCCTGAAAGACCGTATTGCAAAGTACATGATCGAGCAAGCCGAGCGAAGCGGCGAGCTGACGAAAGATAAGACCATCCTGGAGCCAACCAGCGGCAACACCGGCATCGCCTTGGCGATGATCGGGCGCCGGAAGGGATACAAGGTCAAGGTGGTCATCCCGGAGAACGCCACGCCGGAGCGGCGCCAGCTCTTGGAAATCTTCGGCGCCGAGATGATCTACTCGGACGGAACGAAGGGGAGCAACGGCGCTATCGAGCTTGCCCAAAAGCTGGCGGCTCAGGACACGACCCTCTACATGCCCTACCAGTACGGCAACCCTGCAAACCCTCTGGCGCATTATGAGACCACCGGGGTGGAGATCTTAAACGATCTACCGGAGGTCGATGTCTTCGTGGCTGGTCTCGGCACCGGCGGCACCCTGATGGGAGTCGGTCGCCGGCTGAAGGAGGCGAATCCAAAGACCAAGGTCATCGCCGTGGAGCCCCACCCGGGCGATCTCGTTCAAGGGCTCCGCAGCCTTGACGAGGGCTTCATCCCACCGATCCTTGACACCAGCCTGTTGGACAGCAAGATCATGGTGGATTCCCGTTGCGCCTTCGCTGCCACCAAGGATCTGACGGCGAAAGAGGGGGTCTTCGCGGGCGTCTCTTCCGGCGCGGTTGTTCATGTCGCAGTCAGGATGGCGCATCGGATGGAAAAGGGGAATATCGTGGTGATCCTCTGCGATAACGGATGGAAGTACGTCAGTCTGGGCGTGTGGCATAAAGAGTTCCCGGAGCTTGGTGAGAATATGTATAGTCACCTCTGGTGGTAGGATGACTCTCACTGATCGGGATGTGAGGCTCATCATCGCCCACGCCGAGGAAGGCTACCCCGATGAGGTCTGCGGAATCGTCATCGGAAAGCCCGGCGACCCGGGGGCGAACGCTGTCCGTCAATGCGTGAATGTAGCCAATGCCTACCATGAAGAGGATCCGATCCGGTATCCCCGGGATGCGAGGACCGCTTACATTATGGATCCTGAGGGCCTATTGCGCGTCCAGCTCGAAGCTGATACAAAGGGTCTCGATTTCCTTGTTCTCTATCACTCCCATACGGATCATGAGGCATACTTCTCCAGAACAGACCGGGATCTAGCATTGTTCGAAGAAGAGCCTCTATGGCCTGGCGCGCAGTATCTTGTCGTATCAGTCAGGAATAAGAAAGCGCAAGATTTAAAATTCTTTATATGGGATCCTCTCATCAAAGACTTTAAGAATCTTATGGATCCTGTTTCTACTGGTAGATAGGGCTATTTTTTCCCCTTATATTCTTGATTAAGTCGATAAAGAATATTGAAATTGTAAGTGTCGATAGGACGTCAAGCACGAGAGTGGAGCGGGCACTGCCGTGAGCGAGTCACAGCTCAAAGAAACCAGCGCGCAGAGGGTCGAGCGCCTCAAGCGCGAAAAGAACCCATGGGAGTGCTTCGACGAGATCCAGCGGTTTGCCAGCGAGGGGTATCAGTCGATCCCGCCGGAGTGGCTGCACACCTACTTTCGCTGGTGGGGTGCATACCCCCAGGGGGATGGAATCGGCGCGGTGGGCGGAAAAGGGGGCGAGGGGAAGTCCACCCCCTATTTCATGTTGCGCATCCGTATTCCGAACGGTTTCCTGATGTCCCATCAACTTCGAACGATCGCCGAGTGCACGGAGAAATACGCTCGGGGGGTGGGCGACCTCAGTGTACGGCAGAACATTCAGCTCCATTGGATCACTATCGAAGACTTGCCCAACCTGTTCCAGAGTCTCTGGAGGTGTGGGATCACAACGATGGGCGCCTGCGGAGACGTCACCCGCAACATCACCGGCTGCCCGCTCGCCGGCGTGGACGGCGATGAGATCGCAGACGCATCTCCACTCGTTCACGCTGCTACCATGATGCTGAATGGCAACCCGGAGTTTTTCAACGTCCCGCGCAAATACAAGATCTGCATCACCGGCTGCCGGGTGTGGTGCCCCTACCCGGAGATCAACGACATCGGTATGACCGCCATTCGGCATACAGACACGGGCGAAATCGGGTTCTCCGTGCGGGTGGGCGGCGGGCTCTCCACCCACCCGCACCTAGGCGTTCGCCTGAACGCCTTTGTGCAGTGGAACCAGGTGTTGCCGGTTGTGAAGGGGATCACCGAGATCTTTCGCGACTCTGATTGCCTCCGCCAGGATCGGGAGAAGGCCCGGCTCAAGTTCCTGTTCCTCGTTCATGGCTGGACCTCGGAGCGGTTCCTGAAAGAGCTGGAGACACGTATCGGTTTCGAGCTCGAGGCCGCCGTGTCCGAGGAGCCACCGGACGATGTGTATCGCGACCATGTGGGCATCCACCCACAGAAGCAGAATGGGTACTGCTACGCCGGGATCCCTATCCTGCGCGGACGAATCACTGCCGAGCAGATGCGAGTCACCGCCGATCTCGCCGACCGCTACGGCACGGGCGAGTTGCGGATCACCGCGATGCAGAATCTGGTTATCCTCAACCTTCGACCTCGCGACGCCGATGCCTTCGCAAGGGGGATCGAGCGTGCGGGGATGCGGCTTCATGCGTCGCCGTTCTGGCGGGGCACGATTGCCTGTACGGGGACGGAATTTTGCAAGCTCGCACTGACGGAGACGAAGGGCTTTGCTCAGTGGCTGGTGGGGGAGTTGGAAAGGCGGATGCCCGGATTCGACCAACACGTCAAGATCCACGTGACCGGCTGCCCGAATAGCTGCGGCCAACACTGGATCGCCGACATCGGCATCGAGGGCAAGAAAATCAAGGTGGACGGAACGATGGTCGATGCCTACTACTTCTGTGTGGGCGGCGCCGTCGGCAAGCATCAAAGCAAGGCCAGGGCGGTGGGATACCGCTGTCCAGCCGCCGAGGTGCCGGGCGCCATCGAACGCCTGTTGGCGGCCTACCTGGATGGCCGGTCGGACGAGGAGAACTTCCGCCAGTTTGTCGCAAGACACGGCGATGCCGAGCTACGGGCGCTCCTGGCCGGGCAACCCGTCACGCCGGTGGCGAGGGACCCATCGCCCGGCAGGCCTCCCCGGGGAGTGGATGGCTAAGGGGCGGAACCTGCGGAGGATGTTCCCAGAGGCGTGCCTCATCGGGAGCGGAATGGAAGAGGTGTCCGCGGTCCGTATGCGAGGTTGGTTAGGGGCTCCCTTGGGTCACGTGGATCCGACCAGCGTCCAGAGTTGGGATACATGCTTTAGTAAATGGAGACGGATGAGACCATGCTCCCTCCCGTTGAGCTGATTACCCTTGTTGGTATCACCCTCTTTGCGGCGATAGTGAATGGGGCATTGGGATACGGGTTCTCCTCACTCACTATCCCGGTTGCACTGTTGTTTTATGCGAACAGGGTCGTCAACCCGGCCCTTGTATTGGTCGAGGTAATTGTCAATAGCTACATCTTACTGGTCAACTGGAAGAGCGTCCCGAAAATACGCAAGAGGGTCCTGCCGATCATCTTTGGCTTGATCCCCGGAGTCGTAGTGGGGAGCTATGCCCTATCGGCGGCCAATCCGGGATGGCTCAAGCTTTTCACCTATCTTGCACTGCTGCCCCTGATCCTGCTCCAGGCTGCCGGTCTGAGACGGCCCATTCAGTCGGAGCGGGCCGTCGGCCTGCCATTCGGTGCCGGCGTCGGCGTGCTCTATTCCGTGACGACCATCTCCGGCCCTCCGTTGGCGCTGATGTTCAACAACCAGGGGTACGTCAAAGAGGAGTTTCGAGCCGCCCTGGGTCTGATTCGAGTGGTTGAATCATCCCTGACAGCGGCGGCCTACTACGTTCTCGGATTGTATACGGTTGCAAGCGGTGAGATTCTTTATTCCATCACGCCCAGCGTTCTGATCGGAATCCCCATAGGGGCGTACATCATCAGGCGGATGAACGCGGAAACCTTCAGGAGAATATGCATGAGCTTTGACGCCTGGGTCGTGGGATTCGGTCTGTCGAGGGTCTTGATCGATCTGATGCTGATTGCCAGTCCCAGGGCATACAGTCTGTGGCTGGCGGTTGTGCTTGTTGATGCCTGTCTCCTCTACCGCTACTTCAGCAATCAGCAACGCACCGAGAAGTCGGCTGTTGACGTCGAGGCGCGCGCCGGGAGCCTCAGAGGCGAGTGGCAGAGGACGCCTTCAGGGACCGGGGATGACTTCCGTGCCGGAACCCGGGAAAGATCTCATCAAGGAGGGTGACGATGAGCGACACAAGCGATACCTTCACGATTGACCGGCGCAGCCACCCCGACCAACCCTCCTGGGCCGAGAAAGAGGAGATCGACACCTTCGATCAGTTCGTGCAGCGGTTCTGGCGAGGAGACATCTCTCCCGATGAGTTCAAGCGGTTTCGTCTCCAGAACGGGATCTATGGTCAGCGCCAGGATGGGGAGCAGATGGTTCGCGTCAAGATCCCGTGGGGCGGGCTGACCGCGGATCAACTGGAGTTGCTGGCCGAGATAGCGGCGGAGTCCCCCCGCGGTGTGGGGCACGTTACGACGCGCCAGAACATGCAGTTCCATTTCGTGAAGCTTGAGCGGGTGGTGGCGCTGATGGAGCGGCTGACGTCGGTCGGTCTGACGACCCGGGAAGCATGCGGGAACACGGTTCGCAACGTGACGGTCGGCCACTGTGCCGGGGTGTGCCCAAAGGAGGCCTTCGATGTCACCCCCTATGCCGATGCGGTAGCGCGATACCTCCTGCGGAATCCGATGAACCAAAACCTGCCCAGGAAGTTCAAGATCGCCTTCTCTGGCTGCCCCGATGACCTTGGTCTTACGCCCATCCACGACATCGGGGCGCGTGGCGTCCTCCGCGTGACGGATCACAAAGAGGAACGAGGTTTCCAACTCTATGTCGGGGGCGGCCTGGGCCCTTCCCCTCGCGTCGCGCAGTTCCTCGAGGAGTTTACCCCGTGCGATGCCCTGGCGCCGACCGTCGCCGCCATCGTGCGCGTTTTCGATCGCCTTGGCAACCGCGACAACCGAAATCTGGCCAGGATGAAGTTTGTGCTAAACAAGTTGGGGATCGAGCAGTTTCGGAAACTGGTGTTCCAGGAGCGGACCGGCCTTGAGGCGACACTGGCCGGACACCTCCCGCCCATCGTCGGGCGGGAGGAGGACCGTCCCCATCATGGAACGCCACGTCCGCCCAGTCCGTCCATGGAGTCCGGGGATCCAGCATACCTTCGCTGGCGAGTCACAAACGTACTGGATCAGAAGCAGGCCGGATACGCGATGGTCCACGTGCGCCTGGAGCTGGGAGATATCACCCCGATCCAGCTCAGAACGCTGGCCTTCGCGTCCCGAGAGTTCGGGGACGGTACCGTCCGGAGCACCAATCAGCAAAACTTCGTCCTCAGATGGGTTCGGATCGACCGAGTCGCGTCGCTCCATCGCGCCCTCACTGCTGTCGGCCTCGCTCAACCGTCGGCCGAGCGATTGGCGGACATCACCGCCTGTCCGGGAGCAGATACATGCCAGCTCGGGATCACCTCGTCGCGAGGATTGGCCGATGCCCTTGGGGAACGCTTCAAAGATGGCCTCAGTGATCTGGCCGACGAGGCCGGGATCAGGATCAAGATTTCCGGCTGCCCCAATTCCTGCGGTCAGCACCACATCGCGAATATCGGCTTTTACGGTGGGGCGAAGAAGTTTCACGGCCAGCAGGCTCCGACGTACCAGATGCTGCTGGGGGCGAGCCTCGAGCCAGGCCAGGTTCATTATGCCAAACCGGTGGCAAGGGTTCCGGCCAAGAATAGCCCGGGGGCGGTCGAGGCTCTTTTGCGCCTCTATCAGGCAGAGCGACAGCCCAGCGAATCGTTTCGTCAATTTCTGGAACGGTATGGGGCGGATCCACTGAAAGAGGTACTGAAGCCATTTACGGAACTGGCGCCAGCCCTGGAGGCGCCGGATCGCTATCGCGACTTTCAGTCGGAGGAGGCATTTTCAGTCCAAACCGGCCCGGGTGAGTGTGCTGCATAGGTATTGGAACCAGGGCCACTAGGGGGGAGTAACACAACAAGGAGGTGGACATGTCGGGACAGAAGTGCCTGAAGATGGGCAGGGTAGCTGTGATCGCACTCCTGGCCGCACTGACATCGATCGCTCAGGGGTGGGCCTACGAGGTGTGGGTGACAAATCAGGACGACCATACGGTGACCATTATCGACACCGAGACCAACAAGGTCATCGCCACGATCACGCCTGGCGGGAAGAAACCGCACAACGTCGCCTTTTCCCACGACGGTGCCTATGCCTTCGTTGCCAATGTAGGGACCAACGATGTGAACATGGTCGAGACAAAAACCAGAAAGACGGTCGAGACCTTTCCCGCAGGGACCAGAGCTCATGGGCCTGCCGTCACGCCCGATGGGGCGCAACTCTGGGTGGCGAACCCGGGTTCGAACGATGTCACGGTCATCGATCTTCAAGCGCGGAAGAAGCTCGACACCATCGCTGTCGGGAAGGCCCCTGCCCTTGTGGTCTTCGACCGGAACGGCACGCGCGCCTATGTCAGCAACGGGGGATCAGGTGACCTGTCGGTGATAGATGTGAAGAGCAGGAAAATCATCACAACCATCGAAGCCGGCAAGGGCGCGATGGGGACGGACATCACGTGGGACGGAAAGCTCCTCCTGGTGACGGCGGGCGATGTGGATCGCATCGACGTGATCGATCCCAGCAGCAGCAAGGTGAAAAAGAGGATCGCTCGAGAGGGGGAGCCTCATGGCCTCGTCGTGTCACCCGATGGGAAGCGGGCCTACGTCGCGAATCGCAAGGCAAACACGGTTTCGGTCATCGAGCTGAAGTCGCTGAAGATCGTGAAGGACATTCCGGCAGGCAAGCGGATCGACATCCTTACGGTCACTCCAGACGGACGCCGCCTCTATGTGACCAGTCGCGATACGAACAGCGTGGTCGCCATCGACACGGTGACGGAGAAGGTCATCGCCGAGATCCCGACGGGGAAGGACCCACATGGGATCGGTACGCTGCCGGCCGGCCACCACTAAGACGGGCGCATACATGAAGTGTCATTCACGGTAGTGAGCTGAATCTCGAGACACTCGTCCATAGGGTGAACCACTTTCTTCTTGTTGTCGTCTTCGCCAGGGAGGAGCGATGAAACCACAATCGAGCGTTTCAACCACGGATAAGCACAGGCCCGTTTTCTCGCCCACCACTCTACGAGAGCTGAACCAGCGGTTTCAGGCTGCGCCGATCGGGGAGCTTCTAGGATGGGCGATCGACACCTTCTCCCCCAAGTTGGCCCTTGCCAACAGCTTCGGGGCCGAGGATGTCCTGCTGATCGACATGTTGTCAACACTCCATCCCCCTACCAAGATCTTCACGCTGGATACCGGTCGCCTGCCCGAAGAGACCTTCGAGGTCATGGAGCGCGTGCTGGAGCGATACAAGGTGGCGATTGAGAGCTACTTTCCCGAGCGGGAAGCGGTAGAGCGGCTGGAACGGGAGCGTGGATTTTACTCCTTCCGGCGGAGCGTCGAGGAGCGGAAGTTCTGCTGCCGTATCAGAAAGGTGGAGCCGCTCGGCCGTGCCCTTGTCGGCGTGGACGCCTGGATGACCGGCCTCCGACGGGAACAGGCGGCGACTCGCACCGGTCTCGACATTGTCGAGATCGACGAGTCCCATGGCTCGATCGTGAAGCTGAACCCACTCGCTGCCTGGACCGAACAGCAGGTATGGGACTACATCCGGACGCACAACGTTCCCTACAACGCCCTGCACGATCGAGGATACCCCAGCATCGGGTGCGCCCCCTGTACGCGGGCCGTGCAGCCCGGTGAAGATATCAGGGCGGGGCGATGGTGGTGGGAGAACCCCACGACCAAGGAGTGCGGCCTGCACCTCACGCCGGGTAATGGCGATCCCGGCCGAAAAACCTGAGCGCACTACGACATGACGCGAGGAGACCAGATGCCGCGAACGATCGAGTCGTCTGATGGAGATGCTCTGGAGCCGATCCTGCCCCATGGTGGTCGTCTCATCGATCGTGTTCTCACCGGACAAGCCAGGAGCGACGCCGAGGAACGGGCGCGGGGTTTACCCCAGATCTCTCTGAACGCCAGGGCTGCGTCCGACCTGGAATGCCTGGCCACAGGCGTGTTCAGCCCCCTCCAGGGCTTCATGGGAAGGGCCGACTACCATCATGTGGTCCACGAGCTGCGGCTGAAGAGCGGGGTTCTGTGGACGCTGCCGATCACGTTAGCCGTGGATAAGGGCGAAGGGGCCAAGTTGGCGGAGGGGCGAGATGTGGCTCTCCTTGGCTCGGATGGCGAACTGCTGGGTCTGCTCTCGGTCGAGGAGATCTTCGCCTACGATAAGCGGGAGGAGGCCCGACTGGTGTATTGTACCGAGGAAACCCGCCACCCGGGCGTCCAGTACCTCTTTCAACGAGGCGAGCTGCTGGTGGCCGGGCCGGTCAGCCTGATTCGCCGGCCGTCGCTCCCTGGGTTCGAGGATTACTACAGCGCGCCGGCCGAGACCAGACGGCGGTTCATAGAACGGGGGTGGCGGACGGTCGTCGGGTTTCAGACCCGCAACCCAATTCATCGTTCTCACGAATACATCCAAAAATGCGCGTTGGAATTGATGGATGGTCTCCTCATCCACCCACTTGTCGGGCGCACCAAGCTCGATGACGTTCCATCAGAGGTGCGCCTTCGGTGCTATCGCGTGCTGGAGGAGCGCTATTTCCCGAAGGAGCGCGTCATGCTGAGCGTGTTTCCCGGCGCGATGCGATACGCAGGGCCTCGGGAGGCGGTATTCCATGCCTTGGTGCGCAAGAACTATGGGTGCACCCACTTCATCGTCGGGCGGGATCCCGCGGGGGTCGGAGGCTACTACC
>JACPQX010000042.1 GCA_016190255.1 Candidatus Methylomirabilis oxygeniifera
CGTCATTGCGAGCGACTGAAAGGAGCGTGGCAATCTCGCAGTGTTTGAGATCGCTTCGGTCGCTTCGCTCTCTCGCGATGACACATGACTTCTTGCGTTTGTATTAGTGCCCTTCTGACACACACGTCCGATCAGGCGTCCAGCCCCATCGTCCCTCTTTGACAGTTTGCCGGGTTCACCCATTTATGATACATGTGATAGAGGTAGTGGGCGGGGGCACCATAGCGAGTCAGGCCGTCTCATGTTGATCCGAACGAAGCTCCATATCGGGTATCTGGTCATCTTCATCCTTGCGGTGTGCATCGGCATTGCCATGATCTGGGCGGTGCGAACCTGGCAAGCGGCAACGGATGACTTCACGTACTCCCACGCTCAAAGCCTGAGGGCCGAGAGGCTGAGGGGAGACATGTATCGGCACATAAAAGAGATCCTCGATCGCTTTGTGAGCGGCGATCGGCTGGCCAGGCAGGAGTTCGAGGCGCTGGGAGTGAGATTGGAGGAGGAGTTCGCAACTCTCAGGACTCACGCCAAAACCAGGGAGGAGACGGAGCTGATCAATAGTCTCGAGATGGCGCATCGACGGGTCTCACTCCTCGTGAGGGAGACCTTCGCGCTCCTGGCAAGGGGGGCCCGTGACCTTGCCGTCCGAAAGGTTGAGACCGAGTTGGAGCAGATTGCGTTCAAGGAACAGGACGAGCAGATCAATCGGCTCCGCGCCCACTACGACGCGGCGTCGGAGCGATCGAGACGCCGGACCCTTGTAATCGGCGCGAGGGGAGAGCTCTTGGCCGGGATCGTCATGCTGCTTGGCCTTATATGGGGAGGTGGGTTGCTCTTCGGAATCCAACGCTGGCTTGTCAAGCCGCTTCAGACCATCGGTCGCTCCACCGCCATCATCAGCACGGGGGACCTGAACCATCACATACAGGTCAGGTCGGAGGATGAATTGGGCGACCTGGCCGTCTCGATCAATACCATGGCCGAGGCCCTCAAGCGGATCCAGGAGCGAGTACTTCAAGCCGAACGGTTGGCGGCGGTGGGTGAGATCTCTTCATACATCGCGCACAACATCCGCAACCCATTGGCCAGCATCCGGTCCTCTGCTCAGGCGGCGCTGAGAGAAGCGGGAGCGTCGGACGAGATCCGAGCGACTCTGAAGGAGATCGTCGAAACAGTCGATCATTTGAAGCAGTGGGTCCATGGCTTCCTGTTCACCTTCAAACCGATCACACCGACCCTGGTTCCGAGTGATCTGAACCGGGTCATCACAGATGCGCTTCATGTCGTTCGTCCGATGATCGACGCGAGACAGATTGAGGTCGAGATGAACCTTGCCGGGGCACTCCCGTTGGCGCCGCTCGATGAGGGGTATCTGGAACAGGCGCTGGTGTCTCTCCTGACGAATGCGTGTGACGCAACCCCTCCCGGGAAAACGATCTCGATCACGTCGAGGCTGATCCAGGAAGGCGAGAGGACAGGGGCCATCTCCGTCGATCTCGCTGACGACGGCGGCGGAATCCCTCCCGATCTACTCCAGAAGGTGTTCACCCCCTATTTTACGACCAAGAGTGATGGGGTGGGCCTTGGTCTCACGATGGCGCAAAAGATCGTCAGCGCTCACAGCGGGAGCCTTATCGTCTCGAACCGACCAGAGGGGGGGGCCACAGTTCAAATCCTTCTTCCGCTGTCTCATCCCACGGGAGCAGGTCGCGATGGCGAAGATCCTGATCATCGATGACGAGGCTGTATTCGCTCGCTCGGCCGCGCACTTCCTGAGCCGGAGCGGCCACGAGTGTCGGAGCCTCCCAAGCGCGGAGGAAGGCCTCTCTTCAGTCGAGACCGAGCGGCCGGATCTCATTCTGCTGGATATCAAGCTGGCCGGAATGAGCGGGCTCGAGGCGCTCAAGCGGATCACCGGCCTCGACCCGAACGCCATCGTCATTATCATGACCGCGTACAGCAGCGTGGAGAGCGCGGTCGCGGCCATGAAGGATGGGGCGTACGACTACATCCAGAAGCCGATCGATCACGACGAGCTGAAATTCACCATCGAGAAGGCGCTGGAGACCCGTCGTCTGCGCGAACGGCTCTCGTATTTTCAGCGGAAGGAAGTCCAACAGTCCGCCCACCTCGACCTCATCGGCGCGTCTCCTCGGATACGGCAGATCGTCGAGCTGATCGGGCGGATCGCCCAGCTCGAGCCCGGACCGGCCGGCGACCTTCCGACCGTGTTGTTGCTGGGAGAGACCGGAACGGGCAAGGACCTTGTGGCCAGGGCAATCCATCACAGGGGCAGCCTCGCCGGGCAGCCGTTCGTGGAGGTCGAGTGCACGTCGATCCCGAAAGAGCTGGCGGAGGCGGAGCTGTTCGGCTACGAGAAGGGCGCATTCACGGGAGCGTCGGCGGCGAAGCCGGGCCTGATCGAGGCCGCCGATGGCGGGACCCTTTTTTTAGACGAGGTCGGCGAGCTTGGCCTGGACCTTCAAGCGAAACTTTTGAAGGCGATCGAGCGGAAGCAGATCCGGCGGCTGGGCGGCCTGCGAGAGCGAAAGATCCATGCCCGCATCATCGCGGCAACGAATCGCGACCTCGAAGCGGCCGTCAGGGCCGGCCAGTTCCGTCAAGACCTCTACTATCGCCTGAAGGTCCTCACCATCGAGCTGCCGCCTCTCCGGGAGCGCGGCGAGGACGTGGTGCTGCTGGCGAAGCATGTTCTGAAGAGGCTGACCCACAAGTATTCGCTCCCGGAGAGGCATTTCACGGAGAGAGGTCTCGATGCCCTCAGAAAGTACCGCTGGCCCGGGAACGTTCGAGAGCTGGCCCATGTAGTGGAGCGAGCCCTTTTGGTCTCCGATGAGAAGGAGATCGGGCCGTCGTGCCTTGGAATCGAGCTCCCTCCGCTGCCGATTCGGGTCGGCGACGATGGCCGCTTGCACGTGGAATTTCCCGATCGGGGCGTCGATCTGGAAGAGATCGAGCGACAGTTGATCGAGCAGGCGCTGGCGCTGACTGAATGGAACGTCACCGAGGCTGCCCGAAAGCTGGGCATCGGCAGGGAGGCCCTCCGCTATCGGATCCGGAAACATCGGCTTGCCCGTCCGCCAGTGATAAGCTGAGTCGAACCGCCTGTCCTGAGCCAAGTCGAAGGGCCTGTGGTGAGTAAGGTCGAACCACCCGTGGTGAGTTGAGTCGAACCACGCGTGACGCGACTCGATGGTTCAAATCAACCGCCGGTTGATTACAACCAGATCTAACGTTTCAGACCTGTCCGCCTTCTGGAACCCAGTCAAATAATTCAAGGGGTTTCCCGCCTCTCCAGTCTGGCTCACCTCGGCATACACGTTGCATGTTACCACCATTTCATCGTCATTGCGAGCGAATGAAAGGAGCGAAGCAATCCCTCACCCTATGCAATGGGAACGGATTCGGGCGGCCTGTGTGTTCGGGGGACTGGTACTGTATTGTGCCTCGCAGGCGTTTGCTCAAGAACCTGGAGCGCAGCCCGAGATCGTCCGCCTTCCGGAGGTTCTCGTGACAGCCCCCGCCCGCTTGCCGGGAGTCCCGCTTCCCGTTTCTGAGATCCCGGCCAGCGTCCAGGTCATCACCGGCGAGGAGATCAGGCGGTCCGGAGCGCTCGACCTCCAGGAGTTCATGCAGCAGCTTCCAGGCGTGCATCTGAATGACCAGCAAGGCAACTCCTTTCAGCCCGACCTCTCATTTCGCGGTTTCAGCGGGACGTCGGTGACCGGCGTTCCCCAGGGGATCAGCGTCTTCGTCGATGGGGTGCGTGTGAATGAGCCGGGCGTCGAGGAGATCAACTTTGACCTTCTCCCGCTTGACGATGTCGAACGGATCGAGCTGATCCGCGGTCCGACGGCCATCTTTGGCAGGAATACCCTGGCCGGCTCGCTCAATATCATCACGCGCCGTGGCGGGGCAGAGCGGGAGATCGTCCCCGAGCTCTCGGGTGGCAGCTTCGGTCGCCAGAAGTACCGCCTCCATCTCGGCGGCACAGAGGGGCCGATCGATTACTATTTCGCCGGCAGTCACTTTCTTGAGGATGGCTTTCGGGACGAAACCGAGAGCCGGCTTTCCCAGTTTTTCGGGAAGCTTGGGTACCGCCATGGTGGCACCGACATCACCCTGTCATACCAGTACCAGAACAACAAGATCAAACAGGCCGGATCGCTGCCCCTGAGCATCCTGCAGGTCGATCGGGAACAAAACTTTACCGGGGGCGACTTCTTCGAGCCCACCCTCCATCAGGCGACCCTGAACGCGCGGCAGGCACTGGGAGGTGGCTTCTCGCTCGGCTTGAACGGGTTCGTCAGAAAGCTCGATGCCGAGCAGTTCAACGTCAGCCTGATCGGCGAGAATAGCAGGCTTTTCAACACCACCCTCTCCGGCGGCGGCACGCTCCAGCTTGCCCATGAGGGCCGATTCTTGGGGCGAAAGAACCTGCTGACCCTTGGGGCGGAATACGCGCGGCACGAGGTCGATATCCGAGTTTTCGAGGAGCAGAATGAGCGGAGCCTTCGTGCGTGCATCGAAGAGGCGATCGCCATGGGGGAAGACCCGGCCGAGGAGTGCTCGTCTTTGTCAGAACTCGAATCGGATCTGTCCGATAAACAAGATGTGGTCGGCTTCTACGTCCAGGATACCGCCGAACTGGCCCGTGGCCTGTTGTTGGCCGGCGACAGCCTGACCCTGACCGGGGCGCTCCGGTACGATTATGTTCGGCACGACATCACCGACAGGAGCCCTGCAGAACCGGGGAAGGCCACGGGGCGCGCCACATTCGATCGCTTCACTCCGAGGGCGGGCGTCAACTACAATCTCTCGGACAACTACGGGATCTACGTGTCATACTCAGAGGGGTTCCGCGCCCCAGCCTTCCTGGAGCTGACCTGCGCCGACCCCACAGCCCCGTGCGTCGGCATCCAGGCCGGCGTGGCTCCGGATACCGGTTTCTTCAATCTCCGCCCGGTGAAGGCAACAAACTACGAGGTGGGCTTCAGGGCCCGTCCGGCCTCCTGGCTGGAGGGGAGCCTCGCCATCTACCGGACCGATGTGAGGGATGACATCTTTTCGGTGTCACCCGCGGGGACGATCAACATCTTCTTCCAGAACATCGGTGATACGAAGAGGGAAGGAATCGAGGTCGCTCTTCGTGGGATCTATGAACGGCTGGAGGGATATGTGAATTACGCGTACACTCGGGCCACCTTCGAAAACGACATCGAGCTGGCTTCGCCGAGGACACCAGGAGTCACCCAACAGGTGAGGAAAGGGGATGAGATCCCGCTCACGCCCAATCATCGGATCAACGCCGGGCTCCGCTACCGGCTGTTGAAGTGGTTCACTCTTTCGGTCGGCATGACGTACGTTGGGGATCAGTTCTTCCGAGGCGATGATGCGAACACCCAGCCGAAGCTTGACGACTACGTTGTCCTGAACGCCGGCATCGACGTCCGCTGGCAGCGCTTCGCCGGATTTTTGAAGATCAATAATCTTCTCAACAGCCACTATGAAACGTTTGGCACCTTTGCGCCGAACGCAAAGCTCCCGGGGGACCCCATCGAGCCGTTCCTCACCCCCGCCCCGCCGATCAATGTCATTGTTGGCGCCAGTTACCGCTTCTAAGATCATTCTGCCAGGAGGAAAAAAGTTCTCGCCCACCTCGGCGACGCTTGGTATAATGTGTGTTCTTGGCCAACAGCAGGCCCCCCCTCACCCCGCCCCTCTCCCTCCCAAGTGGGGGAGAGGATGAAGGAGAGGGGGGCGTCGGTGCATTGCCCCGAAAGTCTCGTGTTACGCGTCGTGTCACCCTGAGCCGAGCGAAGGGTCTCCGAGATTCTTCGCGTCGCTCAGAATGACAGACAGAAGTAATGGACTTTCATGCACATGGGTGTACCGCAGGTGCATGAGGTATATCTTTGGAGGGATGGGTGGTCTTTCTACGTAAGAGAACGGATGTAGAGTTCAGGCCCGCGCCGGCTTCCATCCGTCGAGTCGCTGTGCCCCTGCTCGAGCCGCCTGGAAGCCCGGTGGAGTTCGCTCGCTTCCTCCTGAGTTCGGTCGGCCTGCATCTTTTGCTTGCGTGGGCCGTCATGACTGTAGGGATTCACAGGGCCGCGCTTCCTGAGAGGCCGCTTGTCGTGAGGCTCGTAGAGGCTGAGGCTCCGCGCGCATCTCCTCCCGCCCCACAGCCGGTGCGGCCGCGCGCCAGACAACAGGCATCGGCTGATCAGTCGTCTGTGCCAAGGGAGGAGCGGGAGATCGCCCCTCGCGACCTGAATCCTCCATCGATCGGCCGTCCGGCGGCGACAGCCTTTCGGGCGCCGGAGATCGCGAAAACCGCCGACCAAGATGAGCGCCGTCCGATCACTCCCCCACGTGCCGCGGCAGAGCTCGTCAAAGAGCTCGGCCTGCCAGGTGGCGCCGCTCTCCCCTCCAGTATGCCGACTGTGAATAGCGCTCGGAGCGATGGACCGAAGGCCGTAGGCACACCAGGCAGGATCGCGATGATCCCTGGCGCATCGGCTCGAGCCGGCTCGGGTCCTGCCCTGATCGGGGATGGGTTGGAAGGGGCGCGGCAGGGCAGCAGTGGTGCGGATGGCAGGGGACATGCCCGGCGTCTGGGCGCCGAGGTCACCATTCCCATCGCTCCGACGGTGACCGTGAGTCCTCGACAGCGGGGCAACGGACGAGGGGCCCGCGAGGGAGCAGCCCGTGCGGCAGGAGGTGGATTCGCCCGACCCGATTATGGAGCGAATTCGCCGCCCACGTATCCCCCACTTGCCAGAGAGAAGGGTTACGAGGGGACGGTGTACCTTCGTGCCCTGGTCGAGGGGAACGGTCGTGTGGGCAATCTTGCCATCGATCGCTCCTCGGGTCACGAGATCCTGGATCGGGCCGCGGTCGATTCAGTCCGAGAGTGGACGTTCCTGCCGGCACAGAAGGGCGGAAGGCCGGTGGCAAGCTGGGTGCTCCTCCCAATAAAATTCCTGCTGAAGTGAGGAGCGGAGCGCCTTGCTGAAGGCCGTATTCAGTCATGGGAGGAGAGAGGACTGCGGCATGTCACAATGGAGATCGGGGGTATGGGAGATCGGCCTGTCCTTGGCCATTCTTGTTATTTTCTTCATGGCGCCGGCGACAGCAGCCGACCCGGCGAGCAAGTATTTTTACGATGAGAAGGGGCAGATCGTCCGAGAAGAGGTGGATAGCACGGGATCCGGGCGGACTGATACGTGGATCACTTATAAAGATGGCAATCCGACCCTTCAGGCGGTGGATACGGGCAAGCATGGCAAACCCGACACCTGGTACCATCTGACCCCCGAAGGGAAGGTTGCCAGGGCGGAGAAGGACCACAACGGCGACGGCAAGCCTGACGTTTGGACAACCTATCAGCAGGAGGTTCCTGTCAAGGCTGAGCAGGATCTGAATTTCGACGGCACGCCGGACCGGTTCATCTACTTTGAGAAGGGGAAGCCTGTCCGAGCCGAGGAGTCGGTGAAGCGGGATGGAAAGATCACCCTCTGGCTCTATTACGATGAAGCTGGGGTGCTTATCCGGGACGAAGAGGACACCAAGGGGATCGCCAAGCCGACCGTCTTCTCCTATTTCCAGGGCGGCAAGCTGACCCGTCGCGAGGAGGATACGAAAGGGTCGGGGCGAATCGATCGCTGGTCGGAATACGACAAAGATGAACGGCCGATCCTCCGCAAAGTGGACCGGAGCGGATCGGGCCAGCCTGATCTCTGGGCATACTATGAAAACGGCCAACTGATCAGGCAAGAGGAGGATGCGCTCGGGCGGGGCCGGCCCAACATCACGTATTTCTTTCAGGCGGGCGTGCTGAGGCGGCGCGAAGAGGACACCCGGGGAGTTGGCAGGGTGGACCTCATCGAGTGGTACGAAGACGGCAAGCCCGTCAAGCGACAGCAGGACAGCCGTCAGCAGGGAAAGGTCGATGTCGTCACCCATTTCCGGCAGGGCCAGATCGAGCGCCAAGAGGTCGATACGAAATACGAAGGGCGCTTCGACTTGATCCGCTTCTTTGAGGGCGGGCGTCTTGCCAAAGAAGAATACGACACCAACGGCGACGGGCGATCGGACGTGTGGGCATATTACGACGCAAAGGGAGACAAGATTCTCCAGGAAGAGGACACTGAGTACGATGGCAAGGTGCACGTCCGGTTCCGCTTCGAAGGCGGGCGGGTCGTGAGCTAGGAGGTGGTGAGCGCCAGAAAGTCCGATGGACCGCCTCGTCTTCTGACGCCGAAGAACTGGTGACGGCTGGCCGGACCGTCAGGCCATGCCGTCACATCAAATGTCATAAAAAAGCAGCGGTGAGTCGCGCTACGCTGATCCCTTCTCAAGCCAAATCGCTCGGGTCATCGGCAAGTTAGGTCGTTTCCGGATAGATCCCCCCTTGATGGCTGTCGTCAGGGTTCGCCGTCTCCGCCACTCTCACCCCTTTCATCCTTCACCGCTCTCTCATTCCCGTGCCCAACAACTTTCCTATGAGAAAAAATCACTTGACACGCCCGCATGACTGGGATATACCACCCTCACTGCATCAAACATCGTTTTGGTATTATCACTGTGAGACCCTGTAAGGCGTTGGTGTATCTTCAAGATCCCGGCCGCCCGTGACGGCCGCCCGGTCGGTTCCCTCCGGGCGAGAGAGTTCAGGTGAGGCTAGCGCCAAACGTGCATCAGGTCATAACAGTTCCTGCTCTGATCGCAAAGGCGGCCAGATGGCTTCTGGCGCGATCCGGGGGGTTGGTGTTGGCGTTCGTCGGATCATCGATTTTCGTCGCAGCCCCCTTACCTGCCGCGGTCGCGCAGGAGATGGCCTTCAGTCGAACGGCCGAAGAGGCGGCGGCTCGTCTTGCCCAGGCATTTCCGATCATCCAGGGATCGGTGGTCGGGATCGATGCGGACCGGATCCTGATCGACCTGGGATCGAAGCAGAAGGTCTATCAGGGGATGGAGTTGCAAGTCTATCGCGAGGGGGAGGATGTTAAGCACCCGGTGAGCGGCCAGATCCTGGGAAAACGCGATAGGCGGATTGGCCTCCTCAAAGTCGTTGAGGTGAAGGAAGGATTTTCTGAGGCAACGGCTATTTCCCGCCAGGAGGGATCTACCATCACTGCTGGAGATCTGGTCAGGGTGAGTCACGATCGCATGTTGGTGGCCCTGCCCACTATCGATGCGGGTGAGGTCAAGGGGGCCAATGTCTTCTCCCTTACGAAGGATGTGGCGATTGCCCTGGCAAAGACCGGCCGGTTTATCGTGATCGAAGAGCATCTGATCAGAGCAGCCCTCATGGGAGAAAAGCCTTCCCGGCCCGAATCATTCACTGACCCCTCCACACTCAAGACGCTGTCTGAAAAGGTCCGCGCTCAACTTCTCGCCCTGGGAAAGCTCAGCCCCACCGACCAAGGCGTATTTCTGGATATGCAGGTCGTATCGATCTCTTCCGGGGCGCCCCTGACCGTGGCAAGTGTCGAAGTGGGAGGATTCCAGCCGCGCAGGATCGCCGCGCCCGTGGCCGCTCAGGCGCCCGTTCTCTCCGCGAAGAGCACGCCGCCCCCATTTGTCCGTGTGCAACCCCAGCCCGGTGAGCCCGCCAGAGCCGCAGATCAGTCAAAAAGCCTCCTCCCGGAAACAGCGCCTGTACAGAAGCCCGCAATAGCCTCAGTTGCCGGAGACGTTCAGCGAAAGCCCGGCACCCCCTCCTTTCTCATCAGGGGTGAGGATGCATCGGGACAGTCGGGAGATCAAGGGTCAAAGGACCACCTGACATTCGAGCTGACCGACGCGCTTCTCGCGGTTTCGGCCGGCGACCTTGACGGGGATCGACGGCCGGAAGTGGTCGGGATCACCGACTCTGAGGTCATCGTGTACCGATGGCAGGATCGACGGCTCACCCCAATTGCCAGGATCGGCGGCCAGCCATTCGTTCGGAACCTTCACATCGATGTCGGTGACGTCAACGGGGGCGGGAAGGCGCAGATCTTCGTGACGGCGCTTTCAAGCGTGCCGGAAGGTCTGAAGCTTCGGAACTCACTCCGCTCATTTGTCCTTGAGCTTCGAGGGGACAAGCTCGTCCGGATCGCCGATGGACTGGACTATTTCCTGCGGCTGCTTGCGGGACCGGGGATCGACGCGCCGATCTTGATCGCACAACGGATGGGGCACCCTGTCCCGTTTGAGGGGCCGATCGTCCGTTTGTCCTGGAGCGGCGAGCGGTATGTTGAGGAGCGGCCTCTTTCCCTTCCGGCGCAGGTGAAGGGCCTCTACGACTTTGCGCCCCTCGAGGTGGTCGGCGACCAGGTGCTCGAGGTGGCGGCCATCGCCGAGCAACGGATCAGAACCTTTGGCCGCGGCGGCGGGTCGCTCTGGGAAGGCAAAGATGACCTGGGGGAGGTGGATCACCTCGCCTTCTTTCACATTGGCGATATCCAGAACATTCGGCCGAAACACGGGATCAGGTCGGGAATCCCGGCCAATCCGGAGGAGTATGCCGACCGCTTGGTTCTGCCCCGGCGGATCCTGGTGGAAGCGTCCCCCCTATTCGGCGACGCGAAGGCCCAGCTCCTCACACTCGCCAACTCTACGAAGTACGGGGTCCAGGTGTCGCTCGGCGGCGGGCCGCCCCCATCGGGGCGCGTCATCGCGTATGACCGTCGCGATGGGACTATCAGCAGAGGTTGGGAGACCGTCCCCGTGGAGGGGCAAGTGCGCGATGTGACCGTCCTCGATCTGAACGGCGCCGGACGGCGAGAACTGGTCCTTCTCTCTGCGGTCAAGGAGAAGGGGTTTGCGGCGTCGCTGAAGGACAAATCCCGGGGAATCATCAATGTCTTTTCCTTTACCCGGTAGACCACCCCTCATTCTTTCTTGCTCCCCTCACCCCAGACCCTCTCCCCCGATGGGGGAGAGGGGGGGAAGGGGAGGTTGAGGGGGAAGGCGAGTTCAAAACAATGAACGCGACGAAGGAGAAAGGGGGGATGGAGGACGCAGAACCGCAGTAGCCAAGAGCGCTACACTGAAGCACTGAACATCGCGGCCCATTAACATTCTATCTATAGGGGGGGCGATTCGATGAGGAGATTGCTGATAGTCTTGCTGGCGCTGGCGCTGGCGATGAGTTGGCTGCCCTTGAGGGCGGCCGAGGCAGCATCCATCATCAAAACCGATGATGGCCTCGAGTTCAGCTTTGGAATGGCCCAGAAGGTCGTCTTCTTCACCCTCGACGGGCTTGACCTCACCTCGGACGTTCCGGCGTGCGGCGGAAAAGACTGTAACTTCCGAAGCTTCATCTCTCCCGACTCCGCAACGGGATCGAATCCCGTCGGGGTCTGGAACTTCACCAATATCCTGTTCACCCTCTCGAAGGGTCCTGTCTCGATCCACACGAACCTCGAACTTGAGGCGGCCATTGATGAGAACATCGCTGACATCAATGCGCTCAACCTTGAGCGGGCCAACCTCACCTGGAAAACCGGCGTGCTCGGTGACCTGGTCGTCGGCTTCGACGTCCACCTCTTCGATCCTGAAGGCGGCCTGGTCTACCAGGATGAGGACCCTGGTATCTGGCTGATCGGAAGCCAGGGCCCGATCTCCTGGAACCTTGGCTACCACAAACGGTTGGAAAGAAACAGAGGGGCGCCTCTCGGGAACCTCGTAGGCGGCTTGCCTACTCCGAGCGGCCTGGTGAAGAGCATAGATGTGGACACCGATATCTTTGAGGCGCGCCTCGGCTTTAACCTCGGCGTTCCCGGTGCAAGTTTCTCTCTCTCGCCGTTCTTCCTGGCCCACATCCGCCACACTCCTGGCGCAGCAGGCACGAATATATTCTCTTGTCCGACCGGTACCTGCGCTGGTGTCCCGGCGGTAGACGGAAGATTGCGCGGGGAGATCTACTACCCCGGGTTGGTCGTCAGCGCGAAGTTTGGACCACTCGCGTTTACTGCTGAAGGGGCCGGAAGCATTGGAAAGGTCAGAGAGCTTGGGCCGAACTTTCAGGCTATCTATGGCACAGACGAGGTAGATGTCAGGTCGTTCGCCGTGTACGGTGAGTTGGCGCTCGACCTGACCGCCCAGGGGCTTGGGATTACTCCCTTCGTGGCCGTGGACTGGCGCCGAGGCGACGATGACCCAACCGATGACACTCTTGAAGGGTATGTCCCGATCTCCGACCTGAGCGCCGCGTTGCGTAAGGACGGCTTCAAGGGGCAGTCGATCAGCTCGATCGGGCCTCCGGGTCTTGGCGCGGGCGGTGAGGACGGCTGGGGCTTTAATACGACCGGGCGCGGCATCGGCCCAACGATTGGGACGATCCTGGAAGGGTTCGGCGCCGACACGACCTACTTCAACAGCCGGTGGGGCAAAGCTGACAACCCCGGTATGCTGAAAGCGACAGGCGGCTTCCTTGGGAAGATCACTCCGCAGGTGGACATGAAGGCGGCTGTGTCTTACTTCCGCTTCGACAAGGTTGAGTCGATCCAGGCGGAAGCCACTAGAAACCGCGCCAGCCGGGTGGTCGCTAACCCTGGTGCCTCCTTGGATGTCAGCAAAAGCATGGGCGTCGAGATCAACGGAAACATCGGCTGGAGTCCTGTTCCTGCGTTCCGGATTCAGCCGTTCTTCAGCGTTTTTATCCCGCTGGATGGGGTGGATGACATCAACAGGCTCTTCCTTGACAGCGACAACAGCCGGACCGCCTATCTGGGCGGCGTGGAGTTCCGGGCCCAGTTCTAGGAACGGGTTGGCTTCACTTCGTGCTGATGAATGTGAAGGACTGACCGTAGTCCGAAACGCCGTTTGAGGAAACCCCTCATCCTTTTCCCTCTCCCCAGACATGGGGAGAGGGGAGGGGGTGGGTTGGCACTTGACAGCATCAGGCCACCTTTGGTAGCGTAAGCATTCCCACGGACCCAGCACGGCTGGTTCATGACCAACGGTCGTACGTGTAACGCAGCACAATTCCCGCTTAATGAACCACGTGGCTTGGTTCCCGATCACAACACCCTGATAAGGTCCTGGTAGGCTTCGGAAGGAGGTGAGGCGGAGCAGGCGTAGAACACGCAGAAGGGACGTGATGGGTGTCGTTGTAATGACTTTTCACAGGGTACCAGATCGATAACTGGAATATACCAAGAGGGAGGGGTTGAATGAGCGCGAAACGATTCATGATGCTGATCGGGGTCGTCATGCTCCTGGTCGGCGGGCTCGTCGTGGCGCCGTTTATGGTCTCCGCCAACGACGAGTTGATGAAGCTACAGAATGATGACACTCAGTGGGCAATGCAGAGGAAAAACTACTCGAACTGGGGTTACAGCACGCTGAACCAGATCTCGCGCGATAACATCAAGCGTCTCCACGTCGCCTGGTCGTTCTCCACCGGCGTCAACCAGCCGAGGGGGCATGAGGGTGGACCGTTGGTGGTCGGCGCCACGATGTATGTGCACAGCTCTTACCCCAATCACGTCTATGCCCTCGACCTGACGAAGGAAGGGGC
>JACPQX010000049.1 GCA_016190255.1 Candidatus Methylomirabilis oxygeniifera
CCCGTGGACTGGCATCCGTGGGGCGAGGAGGCGCTGACGCGCGCGAAGGCCGAGAACCGGCCGATCCTGCTCAGCATCGGTTACTCGTCCTGCCACTGGTGTCACGTCATGGAGCACGAGTCGTTCGAGGACGAGTCGATCGCCAGGCTCATGAACGAGTCGTTCGTCTGCATCAAGGTCGATCGGGAGGAGCGGCCCGATCTTGATGAGATTTATATGGCGGCCACCGTGACCCTCAACCAGGGACAGGGCGGATGGCCGATGACGGTCTTCCTGACCCCCGACCAGCAACCGTTTTTCGCCGGAACCTATTTCCCGCCGACGGACAAGTACGGGCGCCCCGGCTTTGCGACGCTGCTCAAACGGATCGCGGGGTTCTGGCAGAGCAAGCCTGACGCTGCCAGGGACCAGGCGGCAGAGCTGACCGAGCGCCTTCGCCAGCAGTCTGGCCCGGTCGCCCCCATGCCGGTAGGCGAGGCCGAGCTGGCTGCGGCTGTCGCCCACTTCGCCGACGGCTTCGATCCGGTCCACGGCGGTTTCGGCCCCGCCCCCAAGTTTCCCGCCGCCACGGGGCTGTCGCTCTTGCTGCGCCACCACCGGCGTACAGAGGACGCCCACGTCCTGCATATGGTCCGGACGACGCTTGACGCCATGGCGCGCGGCGGCATCTACGATCAGATCGGCGGTGGCTTCGCCCGCTACTCGACCGACGAGCGCTGGCTGGTCCCGCACTTCGAGAAGATGCTGTACGACAACGCGCTGTTGACCAGGACCTACCTGGAGGCTTTCCAGGTGACCGGCGACCCGTTCTACCGGCGGATCGCGACCGAGGTCCTCGATTACATCCTGCGGGAAATGACCGCACCAGAGGGGGGGTTTTACTCGGCCACAGACGCCGATTCAGAGGGGGAGGAGGGAAAGTTTTTCGTCTGGACGCCCAGCGAGATCGAGGCAATTCTTGGCGAGGAAGAGGCTCGACGGTTCTGCGCCTACTACGATATCACGGACAGCGGTAACTGGGAGGGCAAGGGCATCCCGAACGTCCGGCGCACGGTCGATCAGGTCGCGGCAAAGCTTAGGCTCGGCGTGGAGGAACTCCAGGCGTCGCTCGATCAGGCGCGGCCCAAGGTCTATGAGGCCCGCCGCCTGCGGGTCCCGCCCGGCCTCGATGACAAGATCCTCACGGCCTGGAACGGGATGATGATCAGCGCGATGGCCGAGGGGTACCGGATCCTCGGGGATCGGCGCTACCTTGACGCCGCCGCGCGAGCGGCCGACTTCTTGCTGAGCACCCTGGTCCAAGCGGACGGCCGGCTGCTCAGGACCTACCGTGCCGGCAAGGCGCACCTCAACGCTTATCTTGAGGACTATGCGTATCTCTCCGAGGCCCTCATCGACCTGTACGAGGCGGGCGGCGCGTCCCGCTATCTCAGAGAGGCAGAGCGCCTGGCCGAGAGGTTGTTGACCGACTTCCTCGATGATGACAGCGGCGCCTTTTTCACGACGGCCAAGGACCACGAATCGCTGATCCTGCGCCGCCGAGAGGGCTCAGACGGGGCGACACCAAGCGGCAATGCCGTGGCCGGCCTCGCGCTTGCCCGCCTTTCGTTCCATCTTGACCGCGAAGACCTCCGGAGCGCCGCGCAGCGGGCGATCACCGCCTATGGCAAACAGATCAGCCTCTACCCGCATGCCTTCGCCAAGAGCCTTGCCGCCGTGGACCTGTTGATAGAAGGGCCGATAGAGTTGGCTCTGGTCGGAATCCCGGGGGAGCCGGGCTTTGAGGCGCTGCGCCGGGAGATCGGACAGCACTACCTCCCCAACCGGATCATCGCTCATCACAATCCGACCACAGGAGACCCGCCCACGTTCCCCCTGCTGACGGGGAAAGGGCTGGTCAATGGACGAGCTGCCCTCTACGTCTGCCGGAACTTCGCCTGCCAGGCGCCGATCACTGATCCGGCGCAGGTTGGCGCTGCCCTCGGCGCTCCCACGCCCACACCCGAGGGAAAGACGCGTTCAGTGGTTGGGACCTTCGTATCGGGGAGCGCATCCCGGGCAGGCACCGGCGCATACGCCTCCCGCTTCACCCCATCGGGCTATGCGCCGCTTGGCTCGACCGGCCTTGTCACCAGCAAGGTCGGCTTCGGCGGCTACCGGGTGGACGACGAGACGCCCGAGCATCGTGAAGCCCTCGAAAGGGCGTTGCTCAACGGTTGCAACCTGATCGACACCTCCACCAACTACATGGACGGCGGCAGCGAGCGATGCGTCGGCGCTGTCCTCGGGAAGCTCACGAGGGCGGGGAAGCTCCGTCGCGAGGAGGTCATCGTCGTCTCGAAGATCGGTTACGTGCAGGGGGAAAACCTGGAGTTGGCGCGGGAGCGCGAGGCAGACGGGAAGCCGTTTCCGGAGATGGTGAAGTACATGGACGGCTGCTGGCACTGCATCCACCCAGAGTTCCTGCGCGAGCAGCTCGAACGCTCGCTGACGCGGCTCCAACTCGAGACGCTCGATGTCTGTCTGTTGCACAATCCTGAATACTTCTTGTCGGACGCCAAGAAGCGCGCCCGGAGGCCGTTGGGGACGGTCCGCGAGGAGTTCTACTGGCGGCTGCGCGAGGCCTTCACCTTCTTCGAGAGCCAGGTTGCGGCGGGCACAATCCGGTGGTACGGTGTCTCCTCCAACACGGCGGTCTCCGCCGCATCCGACCCGGAGGCGACGTCGCTCACCCGGATGCTGGCGGCTGCCCGGGAGGCCGGTGGGCCTGACCACCACCTCCGAATCCTCCAGCTCCCGATGAATCTGGTCGAGGCGGGGGGCGTCTTGGAACGGAACAACGGACCGGGCAATCGGCAAACCGTGCTTGAGGCCGCTGTTGAGGCAGGGATCGGCGTCCTGGTCAACCGGCCGCTGAACGCGATCGTCGGGCACGGCATGCTTCGTCTGGCCGACGTTGACGCGGGAGGCGAAGCGACCGACATTGATGCCGGGATCGAGGCGCTCGCCGACCTGGAGGCCGAGTGGCGGCGCCGGCTCGCGCCGCATATCAAGACCTCGTCAGAGAGCATCTCCCCTTCTGATTTCTTCCGGTGGTCGGACCAGCTTCGGGACCTCCCGGGCCAGCTTCAGAGCCTCGAACACTGGCAGCAGATCGAAGGCCAGATGATCGCGCCGCAACTGAACTATCTGCTGAAAGCCCTGAATCAAAACCTTGAAGGCGAACCGCGGGCGCTGTGGCAGTCCTGGCGCCCCCGCTACCTTCGCGAACTGCAGAAGCTGATGGCTGAATTTCGCCGCCGGGGAGCCAGCAAGAGCCGGCGCCAGAGCGACGCCGTGTCGGCGGCGATCGACCCCCTGCTGCCGGCTGAGCGACGGCCTGAGAGCCTGTCTCGGAAGGCCATCTGGGTCCTGGCCAGCACCCCGGGCGTGAGCTGCGCCCTGAACGGAATGCGGACCCCGGCGTACGTGGACGACTCGCTCGGCATTCTCCCGTGGCCCCCACTCGCCGACGTCATCCCGATCTATCGGGCTATCCAGGGTCTCAGTGTGCGAGGGTCCTAGTCGAGATTGCTCGCTTCGCTCAGAATGACACGCCCCCCATCTTGTCATGCTGAGCCGCGCTCTGGGGGCGCGGCGAAGTGTCTGTTGTGGAGGCTCGACTTGGGCGAGGTGAGCGGACAGCCGAAACACCTGCTGGAGTGTCGAGGATCGGTGGCGCCAATCGATGATTCCCGGCGAGGCGGGGACGCGACCTCATCCTGTTGCGTGGATATGAGGCAGAGACCCCGAATCCTTCGATTCAGCAACGGTTACCAATAGAGAACCTTGAAGGCCCTATGCCTGCGGATTTCCTCGAAGTCTTTTCGATTACAGGTGATCAGCGTGGCTCCGATCTCTCTGACGGAAAGCGCGATCAAGGCATCCAGGGCCAATGCGTTCAACTTGTTATGGCCAAAGCCTTTTTTTCTACCGATGACGGAAAGGATTTCGGCGGATTCGAGCCAGTGACGTTCGGTGGGCGTGATGATCCGGACCTTCCTGACCAGCTCATTGACAAATTGGCGTTCGAGGGTCGTTCTTGCGCCGCGGCGAAGTTCGTGAAGTACCACAGACGAGCAGCGGACAATCCATGTTGAGCGCAGGACGTCCAGCGTGAAGCGTCCGGTCCGGAAAATCTCAATATAGACCGATGTGTCCAGTACAGCCAGGTTACCGGTCGGCAAAGGAATGTTTCCGGCCAACGCCGCTGTATTTTCGGAGGATGGCGTCGTGTGCGGCCTTTTCCGTGGCCAGCGCCAGCGCCTGCTCTATCGCCTCCGTTACGGTCTTGGCACCCAGAACCCTCCGGGCGCGGGCCAGTTGACCCCTATCCAAGCGAACTGTAACCTGCGACTTTGGCATGGCACCTCCCCATCACGTCATACGCTTTACCATCTTTCGTATGACACTGTCAAGGAAAAGCACACTCGTCATTCGACAATGATCGACGACCCCATCCAGCAGCCGCTCTAAGCTAAGGAGCCCCCCTCCCCGACGTCATCCCGATCTATCGGGCTGTCCAGGGTCTCAGTGTGGGAGGATCTTAGTCGAGATTCTTCGCTTTCTCCTTCGTTTCACTCAGGCTGCGCACTGAGCCTGTCGAAGTGGCTAGGCTCAGAATGCGCTCCCCACCTTGTCATGCTGAGCCGCGCTCTGGGGGCACGACGAAGCATCTGTCGTCGAGGCTTGACTTGGGGTTAATGAACGGGTAGTCTTAGATCTCTTGAACGCCGATTCGATGGAGTGAATGCAACATAGATCGGCCCTGAGGTGGCGAAAAAGCATGGCGGCTATGCCAGGAAGCCTATTGACGAACACCGAACACGCCCTTCCCGGGTATGTTCCTCCGCACAAGCGGGACAGGCGACGGGCGGACAGCTACCTGAAGATGCTCGAGAACCGCCAGAAGGAGAAGGCGGCGCTCGAACAGCAGTTGGAGGCGAACCGCCTGAAGCGCAAGGAGTTCTGGAAGCAGTACGGGTACGGCTGGCTGCTACGCCTCGACCGTTACGCGGCCTGGAAGGAACGGTACGCGACCTATGCGGCCCTCAACCGGGAGCGGGCGGAACTGACCGCGAAGGTTCGCCAGAAGGTCCTGGATCTGCACCGCAGCCCGGACGACAAGGACGGAGACGGGCTGGTCGATACCGATCAGTACCCTGATAAGATCGGTCAGAAGAAGGCGAAGCTGGGTTGGATGGCGCTGGTCGATGAAGCCAACTGTTCCGGCTGCAGTGGGCACGATGTCAGGAATGGGGAGTGGGTCACGCCGTGTCAGTCGGTCTGTCCGGTGGACTGTATCTCACACCTGACGCCCGAGCAGGTCGCGGCAAAAGGGTACGATCGCAGCGTCCATGGGTACGTGCCGCCCGTCCAGATCCGGTTCGACGAATGTATCAGTTGCGACAAGTGCGCGCAGGCCTGCGCGAGAGACGCGTGGAACGCCATTACGATGGTGAAGACCGACAAGCTTGAGGAGTTCTTCGGGATCAAGATCACCAACAAATACCCCGGCCGCGCTTCGAACGATATCGACCTCAACAGGTTGGACCAGCTCACCGACGAGCAATACGTCAGCCTCTACACAGAGGTCTAGCGCCATCCTCAGCGCACCCTACCTCGTCTGTAATCAACGCTTCAGTTAAAGGTAGTCGCGGAGCTGCAAGATCCTCAAGCCTGGCATAGCGGGAATCTTCCGATCGTTCGTCAGGAAGGCGGTACAGCGGGCGGCCAGTGCGGCGGCGA